>DLHV01000187.1 GCA_002483395.1 Chloracidobacterium sp. UBA7659
CGCGCGGAGAATTCCAACACCTCGCGCCACGCCGCCGAGTTCTGGATGATCGAGCCTGAGGTCGCTTTCTGTAATCTTGCGGGCAACATGGATCTCGCCGAGGCGTTCGTGAAATATCTCATCCGCGACGCCAAGCAGCACTGCGCCGCCGACCTCGAGTTCTTCTCCAAGTTCGTGGACAAGGAGCTGCTCGCGCGTCTCGACTTTGTGCTGGAAAAACCGTTTGTCCGTTGCAGCTACACCGAGGCGGTCGAAATTCTGAACCAGTCGGGCAAGACCTGGGAGCATCCCGTTTCGTGGGGCGCGAACTTACAGGCCGAGCACGAACGCTATCTGACCGAGGAGCATTTCAAGTGTCCCGTCACCGTCCACGACTATCCCCGCGCGATCAAGGCGTTCTACATGCGCCAGAACGACGGCTGCGCACCCGGCCGCGAGACCGTCGCCGCGATGGACCTGCTCGTGCCCGGCATCGGCGAGATCATCGGCGGCAGCCAGCGTGAAGAGCGCCCGGATGTCCTCACCCAGCGAATGGCCGAGCAAGGACTCAAACCCGACGACTACTGGTGGTATCTCGACCTCCGCCGCTTCGGCACCGTCCCCCACGCCGGCTTCGGCATGGGCATCGAACGCACCGTCGCGTGGATGTGCGGCATCGAACATGTCCGCGAGACAATTCCGTTTCCGAGGATGCTTTATAGATTGAGGCCGTAATTTTGTTGAGATATTCTGCCGTATTCGGTTAGAATACCGTAGAGGTAATAAGTATGCCGCAAACACTAGAAGCAACAATTGATGCTGTCGGACACGTAGTTCTGAATAAGAAAATTCGGCTAAACGGCACGCATAACGCCCGGGTTACGATCCTCGACGAAGTGAAACCTACGAAAAACAATGGTCCCGAATGGTCATTGATCGGGTCAGTTGAAATAATTGACGAAGATCTTGAGGCCGCGAGCCGGGAGATTTCAGACGAAATAAATCGCGCAATTGAGAAATCCGCGGAGGAACTCACTAAATACGATAACTAGATGTTCGTTACTGATGCTCATCCGCTGCTGTGGTATTTAACCGGAAAACGATCATTGCTTTCGACAAAGGTTCTAACTGCATTCGACGAAGCTGTCGCGGGAAGTTCATTTATTCAAATACCAACGGTCGTTTTATGGGAAATTGCCATCCTTGACGCGAAAGGACGTATCAAACTCGATAACACATTTGAACATTGGGCTGGTAAGGTGTCAGCCACTTCAGGCTTCAATATCGTTCAATTGGAAACGCCTATAATCGCTCGGTCAGTGGGATACAATTTCAACAACGACATATTCGACAAGGTCATCGTAGCCACCGCCGTAGAACACGATCTTCCGCTCATCACAAAAGACGTTGCGATCACGGATTCGAATTTAATTGAGGTGTATTGGTAGTCGGCATCGGACACGTCCGCGAGACAATTCCGTTTCCGCGCGGATGCTTTATCGATTGAGGCCTTAGGATAGTTTGTATGGAAGACGAATACGACGAAGATGATTTACATGATGTTAGCGCTATCTACGACCTCGGCAAGGGAGGCTTGGGCTAGAACTTTAATCTTTGCAGTCCCGAGATGACCGAAAGAATCCGATGTGCGTTCGAGGAAGGCATCAAGGAAGCGCTTCGAAAGCACAAAGCGGCGGGAGTTCCAATGGTGATATCGCGGGATGGAAAAATTGTTTATCTTCAACCTGACGAGATCGATATAGATTGAGGCCCTAACACGCTTATGGCCGAATATTGGACGGAGCTATGAGTACCGATAAAGATGTCAATTTTCTTAAGTTCGGAAAAAAGGATCAGGAACGAGCGATAATCGACGGATTTTTGGATCGTTTGCAATACAAAGGCATTGTAAAGGAATCCGAACGGCCGGATTTTGTCGTTTTTCTCGAGGAACTTCGGATAGGTGTAGAGGTTACAAAATACTTTACCGATGTTTCGAAGAAAGGCTCGCATGGCGAACGAAAGGTTTCCAAATGGGTACGAGACTTGAATGCCGATGTATTTACCCGGCCTAAATCTGACTGGCCGACGCCACCATTCCAGTCTGGAACACCGGGCTTCGATGATGGTCATTTGGTAGAAATTGTTAGACATAAGGAGAAAAAGGCTTCGAACTATTCATCCGACTTTGATCAAAAATGGCTAATAGTATTTGCGCATGGCGTAGGCTTGCACGACATGTATGTGGATTCTTTCATTAATCGAAAAAATAGGAAAGAAATAACTAAAGCCCAACGTAAGTCAAAAGGTTTACCGCAAAGCCCGGGTGTTTATGAAAGTGAGGTTCAAGCAAAGTACTTCTCTCATGTATTCATATGGGACAAGTTCTTCGAATCATCCATTTGATATTTCCCTATGAAAAGACAATTTTCAATTGGCAGTCATCATCAATTTATGTAAATCATTTGCCAGTGCCTCTGCCTAACAAGTAATCTTATGGCGAATTACACAGCAAAAATCATTTGGAAATCCGACTCGCCGGAGACGTTTATTAAGAACCGCTACACGCGCGGGCATGTGTGGGAGTTTGACGGTGGAATTACGGTTCCGGCGTCGAGTTCGCCGCAGGTTGTGCCTAGGTTTTCGGTTGAAGCGGCGGTTGACCCTGAGGAAGCGCTGGTTGCGTCCGTCTCTTCGTGCCACATGCTGACGTTTCTTTATCTCGCAGCCAAGGCGGGCTTTAATATTGCCGCCTACACGGACAACGCCGTCGGCGAGATGGAAAAGACCGACGCGGGCAAAGAGTGGATCGCAAAGATCACGCTCGACCCAAAAATCGAATGGCTCGGCGACACGATCCCGACCGCCGAAGAGCTTGCGCACATGCATCACGAGGCCCACGAGGTTTGCTATATTGCGAATTCAATTAAATCGGAGGTCGTGATCAAGTAGTTCTATCTTTGCGGCTTTGCGACTTGGCGGGAGATGTCTTTGCCCGCAAAGCCGCAGAGACGCAAAGTTTAGGAAGGACGATTTACGTAATAAATATGTTCGATTTAGCTATCAGATTAGAAAACCGGCCCGGAGCGGTGGCTGAGATGGGCGAGGCACTTGGTGCCGCCGGTGTCAGCGTAGAAGGCGGCGGCGGTTGGGTCGCTGACGGCCAGGCGACGACGCATTTCCTTGTTGATGATGGCGAAGCGGCCCGCACAGCATTAGAAAATCCCGATAACGAGGTTCTCGATGTTCGCGAGGTGCTTGTCCAAAAGCTGCGGCAGGATGTTCCCGGCCAATTGGGGAAGATCGCACGGCGGATGTCCCACGCGGGGGTGAATATTGAGGTGGTTTACAGCGATCATGCGAATCAGTTATGCCTGGTTGTCGACGATTTCGAGAAAGGCAAACCCGTTNNGGCGGGCCGAGATGTGGCCTTTGTAGAGCAACGCATAAGGCGGTGGTGATTTACCGGGCGGCGTAAACGTACTGGTTCCCGGCGAAACACGGTGACTATTCTCCAACAAATAACCATACCTTGCGAAGATCTGGACGAAGCGTTG
>DLHV01000224.1:0-3181 GCA_002483395.1 Chloracidobacterium sp. UBA7659
GTAGTTACATTTCCGCCTAGCGTCGTTAGCTGTAATTCCTGGACCTTGCTGACCTTATTTTTGGGATAAAGGATAACAACCTCGACCCCTTCAACACCGAAGAAACCGTTTGCGACCGCCCCGCCAGTGTCGCCTGACGTGGCGACAAGGACGATCGTTCTTTCCGATCTTTCGCGTGAAAAATGCCGAAGGCATCGGCTCATGAACCGCGCGCCTACATCCTTAAACGCAAGCGTCGGCCCGTGAAACAATTCGAGCGCCGAGATCCGTTCCGAAATCTCGACGAGCGGAAAAGGGAAGCTCATCGTTTCGGCGCAAATCTCAAACAGCCGTTCGTCTGGGATCGAATCGCCGACGTATGGCCTGATCACTTCAAAAGCAATGTCTTCGTTAGACCTTTGGCTGAGATCGACGAAGAACTCCTTCGAAAGTTTTGGTATCGATTCGGGAAAATAGAGGCCTTTATCGTCCGGCTGGCCGCGCAAAACCGCTTCTTTGAACGCCGCATGAGACGACTTCTGGTTTGTGCTAAAGTATTGCATCTGTTGGAGAGTTAATGTTGGTATTAAACAGGATGGACAGGATAGGCAGGATTAAGAATAGAGACTTTCAATCCTGAATATCGTGTCCACCCTGTTAAAATCCAACCACGAACAACTCATAAGATAATATACGTGATCGCATTATTTCAGAAACATGGACGAAATAAAGGTACTATCGCCCGCAACCGTAGCGAATGTCGTGTGCGGCTTTGATTGTCTCGGCTTTGCTCTCGAAAAGCCGTATGACGAGATGACCGTCCGACGTATCGACGAGAGAATTGTTCGCATAATCAATCGTGACGATTTCGGGCTGCCTACAGATCCGGCAAAGAATGTTGCCGGCGTCGCGTTGACCGCGATGCTCGCAAAAGCGGGAGCCGATTTCGGTGTCGAGGTCGAGATTACAAAACATATCAAACCAGGCAGCGGCATCGGCTCAAGCGCCGCGAGTTCGGGCGGAGCGGTCGTTGCGGCAAATCGTCTGCTTGGCGACCGATTTTCCAAACTCGAGCTTGTCGAATTCGCAATGGAAGGCGAAAAGCTCGCCTCCGGTTCAAGGCATGCGGACAACGTCGCCCCGTGTATATTCGGTGGTTTCACACTGGTTCGTTCAACCTATCCGCTCGATATTGTGTCGCTGGACTTCCCGTTGCTGTTCGTAACCGTCATACACCCGCAGATCGAAATCAAAACGGCCGAGGCCCGCGCGATCCTGCCCAAAGAGGTACCGCTGAAAACGGCGATCCGCCAATGGGGAAACCTCGGCTCGCTCGTTGCCGGTTTGGCCCAGGGCGATTATGGCCTTATCTCGCGATCGATAGAAGATTTTATCGTCGAGCCGGTGCGAAAGTCGCTGATACCTGGCTTGGACAATGTAAAATTCGCAAGTCTCGCCGCCGGCTCGCTCGGCGGCGGCATCTCAGGCTCCGGCCCGTCGATGTTTATGCTCAGCGAAACACGCGAAATTGCCGAAGCTGTCGAACTGGCGATGCTGCAGGTTTATTCGAAAACGCAGATCGAATTCAATACATACGTCTCGGAGATTAACCCAAACGGAGTTCGATTTTTTGTGAGTTAGCGTGAAGTAGGCTATAGAAATCGCACAAAACTGCTAAACTATATTTGCAATGCTAACGAGAGAATTAGAAGAAACATTGAGCTTTGCGGTGGATCAGGCCGTTAAATTCAAGCACGAGTTCGTGACGCTTGAGCATTTGCTGTTCGCGTTGCTTGAGGACAGCTCGGCGCGGGATATTTTGTTCAATTGCGGAGCCCGGCTTGATGAGCTTGGCATTTCGCTTGAGGAATATTTCCGCGACGTGCTTGAGAAAATGCCCGATTCGGCAAAGCATATGCCGGAGCTTACATCGACGTTTCAATCTACGATCCAATACGCCGTCCTTCAAGCTGAGGGGAGCGGCCAAAGCGCGGTGAACGGCGGCAATATCCTCGCGGCAATCTATCAGGCCGAACAGTCGTATGCCGTGTATCTGCTTTTGCAGCAAGGTGTTACACGACTCGATATTCTCAATTACATCTCGCACGGCATTTCAAAGATCGACGCGGGCGGCCCGCTGCCCGAAGGCTTTGACGACGACGAATTTGCGGGCCTCGGCGCACCGGAGCGGAAAAAACCTCTCGAAAGCTTTACTGTGGAGCTGGTCGATAAGGCCGCGAACGGCGAGATCGATCCGATCGTCGGGCGTGCCGCCGAGATAGAGCGGACGATACAGGTCCTGTGCCGCCGCAAGAAGAACAATCCGCTTTACGTGGGCGAACCCGGCGTCGGAAAAACCGCTTTGGCTGAAGGCCTTGCGTTAAAGATCAGCGAAGGCAATGTACCCGAAGTACTTCAGGGAGCGAAGGTTTTCGCTCTCGATATGGGTGCGGTTTTGGCCGGGACCCGTTACCGCGGTGATTTCGAGCAGCGGTTCAAGGCGATCATCAACGACCTTAAAAAAGAAGAGAACGCCATACTTTTTATCGATGAAATTCACACCATAGTCGGTGCCGGTTCGGTTTCGGGCGGCTCGATGGATGCTTCGAACATACTCAAACCGGCTCTTGCCGGAGGCGAACTGCGGTGCATCGGTTCGACCACCTACAAGGAATACCGNNAAAGCCGCTTTTGACCGCGACCGCGCACTGGCCCGCCGTTTTCAGAAGATCGACATCGACGAACCGACGGTCGACGAAACTTTTCAGATCCTAAAGGGTTTGAAAAAGTTTTACGAGCATCATCACGGCGTGACTTACAGCGACGATGCTCTGCATACGGCCGCTGAACTAGCCGGAAAATATATAAACGACCGATATCTGCCGGACAAGGCGATCGACGTTATCGACGAGGTCGGTGCGTCCGTGAAGCTTTTGCCGGCGAGCAGAAGGCCAAAGAGGGTAACGGTGCAAATGGTCGAGAACACCATTGCCCGAATGGCAAAAATTCCACCAAAAACGGTTGTAGGCGACGAAAAGCAGCGGCTCAAAACCCTGCGCGACGACATCAAGAAAGCCATTTTCGGCCAGGATGAGGCGATCGACAGGATCGCCGACGCTATTCAAATTTCGCGGGCCGGCCTTGGACATCAGACAAAACCGGTCGGTTCGTTCCTGTTTTCGGGCCCGACCGGCGTCGGCAA
>DLHV01000224.1:3249-3371 GCA_002483395.1 Chloracidobacterium sp. UBA7659
GTCGGCTTCGACCAGGGCGGCCTTCTGACCGAAGCGATCATGCGCACCCCGCACGCCGTTCTGGTACTGGACGAGATCGAAAAGGCTCACCCGAACCTGTTCAACCTGCTGCTGCAGGTCAT
>DLHV01000182.1:0-4836 GCA_002483395.1 Chloracidobacterium sp. UBA7659
CATGCCGCCGAAATATCGCAGCTCGACTATCTTTGCCTGTCCCGGATCGAATTCTTCAAGTTCCCTCAAGGCTATGTCGAGCTCTATAAGATCAGCATCCGGCCCAACCGAAATTTCCGCGACGTCTTCGAGTGAAACCTTATTGCCGCTTCCGCGCTTTTCGGCATTCACGCGCCGCGCGTTATCAAGCAGTATGCGTCGCATTGCCTGGGCGGAAAGTGCAAAAAATTGAGAGCGATTCTTAAAATCGACGGAATGCTGGTCGATCAGTTTCAGGTAAGCTTCGTGGACGAGAGCCGTAGTTTGCAGGGTCATGCCTTTGCGCTCGCGGTTTAGGTAACTGTGGGCGAGACGGCGCAGTTCGTTGTAAACAAGCGGAAGGATCTCGTCCAAAACGGCACGATTGCCGTTCGCATAATCGTCGAGCAGTCTTGTGATCTCGCTCATACACTCCTTGTCTTCGGCACGCCGCCGTTTCGAGCAGAAAAAACTTTGAGCCGATTTTACTGCAATTGTCGCGTAATGCACAGAGGAAAATTATTGAAGTCTTAAAGAACGGAAAAATCTTATGAAAACATTTGTCATTATCATCGGATCATTATTTTTGATATTGAATTTGTCGGTCATCGAAATCCAAGCCGCAACCCTAACCGTTGCGAACTTAAACAACAGCGGCGTTGGCAGTTTGCGGCTGGCAATTGTCAATGCGACGGCGGGCGTTTAGTAATCCGACACAGGTCATATCCGTCGGCGACGAGATCACCGATCTGACATTCACAGCGTTGCCGGAATGAGTGTCGAGATTCCGTTAAGAGAGAACTAAGAAACCAGGAGAAAAAATATGAAAAAGTCAAAAACGATCATTGTTGTATTTATGCTGACTGCTTTGTTTGCTGTCAGCGGCTTTGTGGCCGATATTTCCGCTCAGCGAGGGACGCTTCCCACGCCGCTGCCGAAGTGCAAGGCCGTTGCCGACCAGATATATTTTGTCGCTTCCGGCCAGCAGGTCAACGATGTTCATCCGGGCGGCAATGGCTATCAACTGAATATACTCGGCGCCGGTGCCAATAAATTCACCTTGATAAAGGAGCCTCACATGACCTCGGTCTCGTTAATAGCAAATTACACAAACGACACGGCGGCAAAGTGGCAGGTGTATTTCAACCCGAACATGGGCCGCGAAATAACAAGCGTCAGAATGCGGAGCGAATGCACAGGACGCGCCGTTCACGAATATCCATTGACCGTAAACGTCGTGCTTCGCGACCAGTAATTCAGTTGGAGTTAAATAATGAAAAGGACGCTTTTCTTTATATTCGTTGTCGGATTGGGGGCTGGGAATGTGTGCTCGCAGGACTTTACCCTGACGACAAGCGCGACCAACGTCATCTCGTCAAGGGCGTCGATCGGCCGGCCCGGCCTTGACGGCAACCCCAAAGCGATCATCGTCGCCACGCCGCTGGGCGATGCGGATAAACATAATCCTCACCCGCTCGGCGCCTGGTACTACAAGGACAAGTGGAACATATTCAACACCGACCACGTGGTGATGCCAGTGAATATGCGGTACAAGATCGAGTACTGGCCAGAACCGGACCCAAATCACTTTCTCCACATGCTGACGCCGGAAAATATCCGTGACGACGGGTCGTATCTGGATCACCCGCTGCTAAACGGCCATCCCAACGCGCACCTTAAGATCTTGCAGAACTACACACCCGACGATCGCCCGGGCTTTTACCTCAACGCGAATGAAGCAAAGGCGAGTTATAACTCGGCATCGGGCAAATGGTACATCGCCAATGTTAACGGCAAGCGGCTCTACCCCGGCACGGCATACAGCGTAGCGATATTCTCAGACGGCACCGAAAGCACGACACCCACGCCAGTGGCGGAACCGCCGCAAACGATCACGTCCGCTCCGACAAGGACCAGAGAACCAATAGCGCCGGCTTCGACACCCGTAGCCGCTACAGCTCCAACATCAACAACGTCGACTACTCCGGCGAATGGAACGAGCGCCTGCACAAAGGAAATGGCCGAACAGACGGTGGGCAAATGGGGCCGACAGAAAAAGGACGATCTAGTGATGGCCGACCGGAGCTTTCCTAAAGAGGGATACAAACCCGTTCTTGCCAAGGCTCAAAAAGTAGTTGACCTTTTCAAACTGGCGACTCCGGAATTCAACGGCATCGAGGCCCACGCGTATCGCGGAATCCGGGGTGATTCGTATTTGCCGAACGGCCCGATTCCGTTTCGCGTCGATGTCCGTTATGGCAGTTACATTTGTGTAGGAAACGATACTGCAAGCGTCGATAAGCGCGGCAAGGTGATCCTATACGGAAATTACGGTGTTACCACCGTTTCGTTCAACGGCTTGCGAGATGTGTTTGGCGACAGCGTGCTTTTAACGAACGAGGACGAGGAGATATTCGAGTACAAAAAGCAGCTGGGCGATTTCAAGGGAATGACAATGATCGAGCCCTTCATGCGTGATGGGGAACGACACGAGGCGGTCATAATTACGCGAGGGAGCCAGCTACCATACAAACCAGTAACCCGCGAACAACTTCTGCAGGCACGCATAAAACACTACCGGACGATAGGCGGCAACTTTGACTCGATGATCGCTTCCCTCAACAATGCGATCTCGAATATGTCGGTCGCCGATCGCCAGTCGCCGTCGATTGTTCGTGATCTGAACGCCACTCCGGGTGTGATCAAACTATTCGCAACAGAAGCAGAAGGCGGCCGTCATCTCGTGACCCTCGACAAATCCTACTTCGATCCGCGACTGCCGCGCGATGCAATCCAACTGATCACCGTGCATTTGAGCTGGATCGAGACCGACATTCCAAAGGTCGAGGCGATAAAACAATTCAAGGAAAAATTTGATTTCGAAGCTCTAAAAGCAATGCTGGGAAAGTGAGGGACTATGGTGAAAAAGCCTATGAAAACTATACGACTTCTAACATTCGCGTTCGTGTTGAGCTTCCTTGCCAATATAGTTCCCACGAGTGTGAGTGCACAGGGGAAAGCCCCGAACCAGACGGTTGCGTGGTATGCGGAATATACGCTGACAATAAAAGGTAAAGGAAAGCAAGAAGGAGAATTCGATGGCGATCCTGATATTGAGTGGAAAATCGATCGTACCTACTATTCCAATTTTCAATTGACAAAGCTCGCTCCCACAAAAAGCGGCGTCGTCTATAGTACCCAATTTCGCAAGGCGAATCCGCTGACGGTCAAGGTAACGATCGCCGATGAGCTGAAGATCACTAAAAAGGGCCGTTATCAGCATGACTCCGTCGAAAATACAACGTCGATCACCAAATGGGAAGAGGATAAGGTCGAAAGCGGCGAAGCGCCGGACTTTCAATTATTCATCAATCCTGGTAGTAGGTACGATATCTCGTTCGTAGCCCTGCCTTACATAAAGGAGAAAAATCTCCTGGTCGGTAAAGCCACCGCGATCGAACGCTCAAGTGCAGGATTCGGAGAGAAGCCCACGTCTGAAACTTTGCTTGAAAAGCCTATATTCCTGTCGGTTACAAGCCTTGCGGTTCCGATGGCGAGAGGCACGATCTCGCTTTCGGGTGTCATGGGGCAGCCGGTTTTCACATCGAACCGCGATGGAACCCCCTGGCCTGCGACGTACCCCGGGCTTATCGTATATGACTCCAAGGACGTGGAGCCGGACGCGCCGTTGATCCCAGGGGTTCCGGATTCTAAAACAAACCTTAAAATAAGGGTCATCTGTCGGTTGTCCACAACACCGATCTATGAGTTGAGGACTATACCAAAAATGAAAAATCAGATCTATAAGTTCACCCAGATCGCGATCTTAATTGTACTTGTCGTGATTAGTTTCAACGCAGTATCCGCTCAGAAGATCAATTCGCCTGCGGATCGGGTAAAGAGTTTTTACAGTTGGTATTTGCGGTCGATCATTGCCGGGCCGGACACGGACAAAGCGGTAATGATCTCGCATCTGTCAAAGCGGTTCGGTCGTTGGCTTTACTCGAAGGCGGGAGAAAGTCGGGACTACGACCCTTTTACGAACGGGCAGGATTTTAACAACGCGTGGGTAAATCACATTGTCATTGACAAAGTGACGACTGTCGGGACAAAGGCGACGGTTAACCTGATTCTTGGGTCGCCAAACAATGATTGGAATATGCTGATGACGATCAGTTTGGTCAAAGAGAGCGGCACATGGAAGATCGACCGCGCAAGAGGGACGAAAACCACGAGGTAATTTCGCGAAAGTATAAGGAGATGCAGTATGAAAATCATAATTGGTAATAAAAAAAGTTTGCTCATCGGCTCACTAGCCGCGCTCGTTGTCTTTTTTTTGCTCCCGCGGGCGGCGGGCTGCCAAACGGAAACGCTCGGCGCGATTAAATACACGCCAATAAAGGGCTGGACAAAGTCGGCCAAGGAATACGCAGTTGTTTTTAGCGAGATCGATCAAAAGGCAGGTAATTTTTGCTTTATCACGCTATATGCCGAAAGCCTGAGCGAAGGCACGCCGCAGAAGGATTTTGCACGCGAGTGGAAAACGCGCGTCGTCGAACCCTGGGGCGGCGAGGCAAATCCGAAGATCGTTACTGAAAAGATAGACGGTTGGACGGCGATGGCCGGCGGCACGCAGATCGATTTTCAGGGCAACAAGGCATTTGCTTTTCTCAATGTTCTGAGCGGTTTTGGCAAGACGGTGACGGTTTTTGCCGTGCTCAATGACGACTCGTATCTTCCGCCATTTCAGGCATTTGTCGAGAGTATGAATGTGGACAAAAAGGCTCCGGCAACTGTCGCTGCCCCGACGACATCGGC
>DLHV01000182.1:4858-5704 GCA_002483395.1 Chloracidobacterium sp. UBA7659
GTAACTATCGCCGACCTCGCCGGCCAATGGGGCGAGGCGGCAAGTTTCCATCAGCGGTACGTTTACCGCGATTCGGGAAACTATGCCGGAACGGATTCGCTTACTTACAAGTCGAAAATGACCCTGACGGCAGACGGCAGGTTTTACAACGATTTTTATGCTATTCAGAACGGCAAAATGATCAAGGAAAAAACCGGCGGAGCCTTTGCGATCAATGGCCGCATACTTGGGATAAAGCAGGGCAACCTGGCGAAATACGTCATCCGCGGCTGGCTCGAATTGCCCGACATGACGGTATTGGAGGTCTGCGGCCCATGGTACGACGACCAACCCATCCCGGCCGAGATCTTTAGCAATCCGGTGCAGGGAGCGAATCTTAACCAGCAATGGGTTCGCAAGAAATAACGGCCAGTCTCGGCGTGTTCCACCTGTTCCACGCGTTCCAGCGTTCCGGAACGGAACATGGAACGCTAGTCGAAAGGCGCTCCCGCATCTTTCCATGCCGCCCAACCGCCGGCCATTGACCAAACGTTTGTGTAACCCATTTTTTGCAGGTTATCAGCCGCAAGCGCCGAGCGAAACCCGCCGCCGCAATAGAGGATTAACTCGGTGTGCTTTTCGGGAAATGTCGACACGATATCGCGCTCGATAATACCGCGGCCTAGATGAACCGCGCCTGAAGCGTGACCGTTTTGCCATTCGTTGTCCTCGCGAACGTCGATCAATTTGGCACCCTGTTCGATCCGTTTCAGCGTTTCGCCGACCGAAACTTCACGTACAACACCTTTCGCGTCTTCCACCAGCCTCAAAAATTCCTGTGAATGATCCATGCAAAGCAGTTTACCG
>DLHV01000138.1 GCA_002483395.1 Chloracidobacterium sp. UBA7659
GGAAAATGAGTAATTTGATCCGCAATGGCTCCAGAGGAGCCGAATGTTTGTAGCACACGAGCCGCAATAAATGATCTCAGCCCCTTTAGGGGCGACACTAAAGGCCGTCGATTCAACAACAGGCCGCCCTACGGAGCTTGCATCGCTATCTACATCGATTCTACAAACATGCCGCTCCTCGCGGAGCTAAAACCCGGAAATTGCTTTTCCCGACAGACTCCTAAGACAGGAGGGGTGCTTAGGACTTCGGCATTTTACTAACTTCAATCAATTTAGAGAAAAACATCCCCATCCATTCCTTCCCTTCTCGTTCCGGCGATTCGTCGTCATTTGCCGCCGTCCATTCCAACGTCCGAATCATAGGAATATAAGGAAGCTCCGGCTTCAGCCGGTTTCTCGCAAGCGATAACAGCGTGTCCTTGACCTTAAAAGTGTACTCAACATTGTCGATATTTTCGCCCGTTGCCGATGAGCAATGTTCGGCAGGCGATGTCACGAGATATTCGCGGCATGCAACCGGGCGGGACGGGTGTATTGAGCAGGATTCATCTTCCAGGAACGGGCACGCGATCTGCTGGACAAAATATTCACGGATCGCACCGGAATATTCGGCGTCGCCTGATTCAGAGGCTTTCTCCAGCCGTTCAAAAAAGGAAATATTATTTAACTTTTCCATGCCGTCAGCAAACCGACCCTGTATTTCGGTTCTTCGAGGCTCCGGCTTATTCTCAACCAGATCGCGAAGATCAAAAGCTTCCGCTTCGGACACGGGAACAAGCTGACGGCAGCAGGCCCCGCAGCCGGCCTTACAGGATATGGCCTTTCCGTTCTCTTCCAGAGCCGCGATACCGATATTATTGAACGTGTCGGACATCTTCTGGAAAACGGGCAACATGCGGCGTAGTTTCAACGATTTGGCGGGAACGCGGAAATTCATCTCGAACGGCGTACCGGCTACGGATAACTCGACCTTGCCGTTGTACCATTCATCATTCCATAAGAGTTGTCAACTCCTTGCCTTGTTTGGTTTTGTCAATTCTGCGGCGCGAGGCGTAACCAGTCAAGCCAGACTGAGCTACATCAATGTTTCGTATTTCCGGCCAGCAGTTTGACGGCGTGCTGAAGGACGGGCTCGATCACCTTGAAACTTTCCAGTACACCATTTGGCGAACCAGGCAGGTTGATGATTAGCGTCTTTCCCCGATTGCCGCAAACTGCCCGAGACAGCATAGCCCTTGGCGTTGTTTTATAGGATTCGCGGCGCATTGCTTCGGCAAGTCCCAGGGCTTCTCGTTCAATAACGGCCCGCGTGGCTTCGGGCGTGTTGTCGCGATGGGAAAGCCCGGTCCCGCCTGTGGTCAGGATCAAATTCACGTCTCTCCTGTCGCTCAGAGCAATAAGTTTATCTCTTATTTCGTCGAGGTCGTCCGACACGATCATTTTTTCTACGACTTCAGCATTCATCGCAAGTAAAAGCCCGACCAGCGTTACGCCGGACACGTCATCCTTTTCGCGGCGCGTGTCGCTCACGCTTAGGACAACTGCTTTTATGGGCGTCTCTCGCATATTTGCTAACTCACGCTCGATTCGATTTTCTCCAGATCGCGCATGCGTCTACTATAAACCACGCTGAGCAAAACCCTGAAAACGACCAGCAGCATTCCCGCAAAAGACTCGGCTGACTGCTCCTCGCCGAACCAAAGGGACCCAATCAAAAGAGCGTAGATCAGCCCGGAATAGTTGACGATGGCGACGCCCGCGACCGCCTCTTTATGCAATGCACTGGTCAGGAATATTTGTCCGAGTTGGGAAAACACGCCGATAAGGAAAAGAAAGAGCCAGTCCAACCCGCCGGGCATACGCCATGCAAAAAACAAGCTGACGAATCCGGCGATCGCACCGACCAATTGAAAATGCAGCACGACTGTTAGCGGATGCTCCGTGCCCCGGAGACTGCGGACGAGATTATAAGCAACGCCCGAGCAGAACGCCGAGAATATGCCGATCGCCAGGTAGAACGGCGAAATGCGCGGATCGAACCGCTCGATCAACAAGACGCCTGAAAATGCTATCGCGTAGAACAGCCATTGAAGCGGCCGCACCTTCTCGCTCAGCACGAATATCGCGATAATGCTCGTGAAAATGGGCGAGAGATATTGGATCGTCATCGCCGACGCCAGCGGAATGTTTTGTACCGTGGTAAAGAAAAAGTAGAGTGCTGTGGTGCCAAAAAACCCCCGCAAGAAGAGCATTTTTCGGTTCGAGCCGCGCCAGTCGGCTTTTGCTCGGTGGATGCCGATAAAGCAGAAGATCGTCGCTACCGAGCAGCGAAAGAAGACGATCTCCATCGCCGGAATGTGCGACACTTTTTTGACGAAGACGTTGGCAAGAGCAAAGGCGAGGGTTGACAGGAACATCGCCCTGACGCCTGCAGTAAGGAATGATCGGTCGTCATTCAAGCGGCTGTACGGGGTTCTTTGGTCTTGGCGGAGCAGCCGCAGTCGTTTATGCAAGCCGAAGATTTAGATGCTAAGGCCAACTTGCGACGTATCATATTCCCGACATAAAAGAAGGCAATGAAAATAATAGCTAGAACAATAATGTATTGAACATTCATATTAATGACAATCATCAGTGCACGCCTCGCCGCGAAGGCCTTCGATTCCCTCCCGAACGATTATTGGCGTCATAACAAGCGCGGCAACTGGATCGGCCCACCACCATCCGAACAAAGCATTGAGAGTAAGCCCGCCGAGAGCAATTACCGACAGATATACGCATAGATCGGTTTGCTTCGAATCGGCTTCGAGAGCGCGGCTTTTTATCTGTTTCGCAACGCGTCGTTTACCGCGAGCCAGAAACGGCATCACGACAACCGAAACCAATGTCAAACCGACGCCGATATAACTTGCATCCGGCGCTTCGCGCCAAATCAAAGAAGTGATCGAATCGTAAGCTACATAGGCTGCCACAAGTAAAAAACTCGCACCGACCACCCGCAATGCGACCTGTTCGCGGCGCTCGCGCGTTTCCTCGTCGTCGACCCGCAATCTCCATAAGAGAGCAGCACCGGATGTGCTTTCGATAAACGAATCAAACCCAAAACCCACAAGCGTCGGACTTTTGGCAATTATTCCCGCGCCAACCGCGACAGCACCTTCAAACAAGTTCCATCCGACCGTGAAATATTCAAGCATTCGCCCCCGTCTGACGAGCACGGAGCGTTGATCTTCACTTACGATTGTTTGCATGCTAGATTTCCAGTTCTGACTGGTTTCAATACCCCAGCAGCTTTCCACCCTGATATGTTGCTAAAGCCGCCGCATATGCGAGAGTCGTCATATAACCAACCATAAACAGAGTCCATTTCCACGAGTTCATTTCGCGACGGACAACGGCAACGGTCGACATGCACTGCATCGCCAGCACGAAGAATACCATCAGAGTAACTGCGGTCAAAGGCGTCCACACCACGCTGCCGTCCTGCTTTTTGGCATTTCTGATTGCGGAGATCAATGTCTCAGACTGCTCGTTTTCGTCCTTTCCGACATTGTAAATGATACTCAGCGTCGAAACCAAAACCTCGCGGGCGGCAAAGCTTGCTATCAAGGCAACGCCGATCTTCCAATCGAAGCCGAGCGGGCGAATGACCGGTTCGATCACATGTCCGAGCTTTCCAGCGTAACTTTGTTTGAGCTGGTTGCTTTCATAGCCGGTGAGCTGCTTATCGTTCGTTGTTTGTTGTTCGTCGGTTGCTTCGACTGGAGATTGACTTGGGCCTTGAGAATCGGGACTCGGGACGTGATGTGGAAAATACATCAATGCCCAAAGAATAATCGAGATCGCCAGGATGACTGTACCGGCACGTTTAACAAACAGCCACGCACGCGTCAGCATATTCTGAAAAATGGTTCGAATATTGGGAAGGCGGTACGGGGGGAGCTCCATTACAAACGGCGCCGGACGGGCTTTCAATATCGTACGCTTCAACACAAAGGCGACAATAATGGCAGCAAAAATTCCCAGCATGTACATCGCCAGCATCAACACGGCCCCCAACGAGATAAACCCGAAAACGGTCTGACCGGTGAAAAACGCCCCTATCATAAGCGTGTACACCGGCAAGCGGGCGGAGCAGCTCATAAACGGCGCTATCATTATAGTCGCGAAACGGTCTCGCCTGTCTTCGATCGTCCGCGTTGCCATTATGCCCGGAATCGCGCAGGCAAAGCTGCTCATAAGCGGTAGAAATGCTTTGCCGTGCAGGCCTACTCGGCTCATCAATTTGTCCAGCAAAAACGCGGCTCGCGCAAGATAGCCTGTATCTTCGAGGATCGAAATAAAAAGAAAGAGCAATAATATCTGCGGCAGAAAGACCATCACGCCTCCGACACCCGCTATGATGCCGTCGACAAGCAGATCTGTTAAAATACCCTCCGGCGCCTGCGACCGCACGGCGTCGCCCAGCGATCCGAATCCTTTGTCCAACAGATCCATCGGCAAAGTTGCCCACGAAAAAATTGCCTGGAAAATTAGAAGGAGAACCGCGACCAGAATGAGAAGGCCGAAGAATTTGTGGGTGAGAAGGCGGTCTATCTTTTCGGAAAGCTGGTGTGCTTCGCGGTCGTTGTGCTTTACAGATCGCTGAATGACATCGGAGATGAAATTGTAACGGGCAAAGATCTTGCTGTTGCCGTTCTCACCGTGAGCTTCGGCTACGAACGGAATCGCTGGCTTTGAACCGACGATCTTGTTAACACTCGCGACAAGTTCTGACTTCCCTCTTCCGCTTTTGGCATTTACCTCGACGACCGGTGCCCTGAGAAGTTCCGACATTTTGCCGACATCGATCTGGTGTTTTTGTTTCTCGAAAACGTCGATCATCGTCAGGGCGACGACGACGGGAATCCCGAATTCGAAAAGCTGCGTGACGAGGTAGAGATTCCTTTCAAGATTTGTTGCATCGACGACCGCAACGATCGCGTCGGGCCGTCGGATTCCCTCGACATCTCCGGTCAGCACATCGCGTGCAATCGATTCGTCGAGCGAAGTGGTTTCAAGACTGTAAAGGCCAGGAAGGTCGATAAGTCTTGCGGTAACTTCGCCGATCCTCCAAGTACCAGCCTTTCTTTCTACGGTTACGCCCGGATAATTTGCGACCTTTTGATTTAGGCCGGTAAGGAAATTGAAAAGCGTCGTCTTGCCGGCATTCGGGTTTCCGGCGAGTGCGACCGTGATGTTTAGGCTTGTTTGAGGCCTTTCATTCATTTTGAATGCGGCTGGCATTAAAGCTCAACCTCGATCGCCTCGGCCTCGTTCTTACGGATCGCAAGGCTGTAGCCCAGCAGACGAACTTCGATCGGATCGCCGAACGGAGCCGATTTCACCAACCTGACCAAAACGCCTGGCACGACGCCCATTTCCATCAATCGGCGAGTGATAAACCCTTCGCCCTTAACGGCAGTAACCCTGGCCTGCACGCCTGTGGGAATGTTCGACAAATTCATTGTTGTTGATATTTTGGACATTATAAATGCTTCCTCATCCAGACACAACTATATCCTAATTGAAATTAGATTTCAATTTCAATTAAAAAATAATATCGCGTCAGCTAGATCTTGTTACTTAGGTGAGATGATCTTATCGGAGACTAGATCGGCCTGAAAAGTCCCGACCGAAAATCTCAGCGGCAGCCGACGGGCATCGTTCGACAGCCAAACCTTCAGCTTCAAATCATCAAGCTGGGGATTTCCTGTATTTATTGTGATGAGCTGAGCGGACACCTTCTCACCCTGGAGCGTTATCAGTTCCGCGGACGATGGCCGAAGCGTGAATATGTAGGGCTTTGTGTCCCAAAATACAGCCACGCGCGTGTCATTTATCGGGTTTGTTGTGTCCTTGCTCGGCTTTAAGTTAAACGAGCGGATGGCATAGGCCAGCGATAGAATACTGTGTGTTCCAACGGGTGCTTCCACCTGATTGGTTCCCTTAAAGCTGATCAGGCTTGTCTTTTCATCGAACGTAACGGTCTGATTGAGGCTGCTGAGCGTTCCGGTGAAAGATATATCCAGTCGGCGAGGCCCGAGCGATTCCGGATTGACCAGCGCCTTGATGCTGTCGTTCACACTAACCAGCCCGTTTGGAGATGGGGCTTCAGTGACGGTTGCGGTCAGCAAAAGGCTGTCATCTCCCTGCACCTGCTTACGTTCCTTTGCCTGAAGGACGAAGGTTGCTACCGGCTGGCCGCCGGATGAAAGCTTGTATTCAAGTGTCTCGCCTAGCTCGAACGACAGATCCGTTCCAAGCGGCTGGTTATCGACATAGGATCTCGGCGTCGGGGTCGGAGCGGGCGTCGGCTTCGGAGTTTGAACCGGCGAGGGCGTCGGTGTCGGATCCACCTGAGGCTCGAGGTTCTGAACACTCGATAATTTTGCCCGAAATTCGCCTTTTGCCGTCTTAAAACGGATTGAGACGGGTAATTTTGCCTCATCGCTGCTAAGGTTTAATTTCAGATCCTTAAGTCCGCTTTCCGTCAAATAATCGCTTTGAATAGTGACGACTGACGTATCGTACTCACCGGCGTCGGTCTTAACCCTTTCGTTTACCGTGGTTTGAAAGGTTAAGGCGTAGTTTTTTTCTCCTTCCTGAATGCTGAGTGTACCGGAGCCGTTCGAATGGCGAATCTTGTAGATCATTGTCACGAGATCGAAGTTCGTTGTCGGTGCGGCAAGATAATTTTGTATAGATTCTTTTGGCAAACCGCCGATGTTCAGCGTTCTGCTCACATAGAGCGGAAGCCCGGAATCCGGCGAAGCGAAGATGGTTCGCGATTCGTCGACCAGGTAGAACGCGGCGCTTACAAACTCGAGAGTTTTGACCTTGGAACGGAGTTCGATCGCATCGACATCGCCTATCTTGCCCCGCGAAACCGTGTGCAACTCGGCGTAGGCGACGTTCGTGAAGCGCTCGAAGCTGACGGTGTAAGTCAACCGCTCGCCAACTTTAAACGGCGTGTCGGATCCCGGAGTAGCCGTCTGGCCTTGGCAGACGACAACGGTGTAAACCACGATTAAAACAAGGTGCAGGAGTAGGGCCGCTAGGCGATTTAAGTGCGATCTTTTCACGGTTTATAGTTTTTTTGATCAAGCTATTCTAAGAGGCCTTCATTTCCTCCAGAATCCTCATTGCTTCACAACGCGGATCAGGTGCAGCGACAACCGGGCGGCCAACAACAAGATAGTTCGATCCCTTGGAAATCGCCTCACCCGGTGTCATTACACGCTTTTGATCGTCATTTGTTGCAGATAAAGGCCGGATCCCCGGAGTAACTATCAAAAACTTTGGATCACC
>DLHV01000071.1:0-4436 GCA_002483395.1 Chloracidobacterium sp. UBA7659
TCGATTGCCGATGCCAACGACGAAGCCCAATTTGCCGAACTCGAAACGCTCGGCGAATTGACGAAAATCGCCTGGGAAATGGATTGCCAAACGATGATCGAAGGTCCCGGACACGTCCCGATGCACCTCATCAAAGAGAATATGGACAAGCAGTTGGAAGTCTGCGGCGAAGCACCTTTTTACACGCTCGGACCGCTGACGACCGACATCGCACCGGGTTACGACCACATCACTTCCGGCATCGGAGCGGCGATGATCGGCTGGTTCGGCTGTGCGATGCTTTGCTATGTAACTCCAAAGGAACACTTGGGTTTGCCCAACAAACAAGATGTAAAGTCCGGCGTTATCACCTACAAACTCGCGGCACACGCGGCAGACCTCGCCAAAGGTCATCCGGCGGCACAATACCGCGACAACGCTCTCTCCAAAGCCCGCTTCGAGTTCCGATGGGAAGACCAATTCAACCTCGGCTTAGACCCCGAAAAAGCCAAAGAATTCCACGACGAAACGCTCCCCGCCGAAGGTGCCAAACTCGCCCACTTCTGCTCAATGTGCGGACCGCATTTCTGCTCAATGAAAATCACGCAGGATGTTAGGGAATATGCGAAAGAACAGAATGTAGCGGAGGAAAAGGCATTGGCAGACGGAATGGCTGAGAAGGCGAAAGAGTTTGTGGCAACGGGAAGCGAGATTTATCACGGAAATTTGCCCGAAGGTGGACACGAGCATCATTAATTTAAAGATTGCTTCGTAATTTAACAATGTTGCGGAGCGGTGGTTCGCCGAAAACTTTTTTATAATCTCGGCTAAAATATGACGGGTCTTCATAACCGACGCGGAATCCGGCACTTGCCGCATCCAAATCTTCGCTCAACATCAAACGTCGTGCTTCCTGAAGCCGGATTTGTTTTTGAAATTGCAAAGGACTCATTGCTGTAACGGATTTGAATTGATGATGAAAGCCGGAAACGCTCATTCCGAATTCACGGGCGACATTTTCGATTCTCAGCGGCTGGTCAAAGTTTTCGCGGAGATGTCCGATTGCTTGAGAAATAGGTTGAGTTTCTTTTGCCGAAGTCATCAGATGGCTGAGTCGTGTTCCTTGTCCTCCTTGCAAGAGCCGATAAACAATTTCTTTGATGATGAGCGGTGCTAAAACTTTTAAATCGTTTGGGTTTTCCAAACATTGGACAAAACGGATAACTGCATTAAGTAAATCGGGATTGATTGCATTGACGCTTATCGCTTTAACACTCGCGTCCGATTTTTTACTCTCGATGCCCGCATCCATCATCACCGAGGCAACCAAACTTGGATCCAGGTTCAGATGAAAGCCCAGATAAGGTTCTTCTGCTGACGCATCATCAACCTTAAATACAAGCGGCAGATCAACCGTGTAAATCAGGTAATTTCCGGGGTCATATCGAAATACTTCTTCGCCAAGAAAAACCTGTTTACCACCTTGAATAACAAAGCAGAAAGCAGGATTATAAATAGCTCGTGCTTCCATTGGTTTTGATGAACGGGCCAGAAAAAAGCCCGGAATCGCCTCTAAAACTCCGTCTTCGGGGAGAATTTTCATTATTCGTTCAACGAGTTCTTCGTGGTTACGATTTTCTACACTTTGGTTCATAAAATTTATCTTATCCTGATTGCTCCGAATCAGGATAGCTAAAATGGGCTTTTTGCAGGATTATACAATCAACTTGGAATTTCGTCATACCCGAATTCTTTTCCGTGCCAATATAATCAAACTTACAATATCGGATGACAAAAATATCTTGAAGCAGGTAACGGAGCAAAATATGAAAAAAGTTCAATCCAAAACGACGAAAATCAGAGTAATCATTTTGGCATTATTTATGATGACAGTCATCAGTTCGGCGAGCGCACAGCAAAAAAAAGAAAGTTCTTCTAAAGTGATGAAGGCGGAACAAGAACTTATTGACCTTTCCAAGCAAAAATGGCAATGGATGTCAGAGAAAAACGTAGATTCTTTGGACGCGCTTTTCCACGAAAAAGTCGTTTTTGTCCATATGGGCGCAACGATGACCAAGCAACAAGAACTCGATGTCATCAAGGGCGGAATGATTCAATACAAAACCGTGGAGATTCAGGAATCGTCGGTGCAAATTATTGAAAAGACCGCCATCCTTTTGAACAAAATTCGCCTGACAGCCGTTGTCGGCGGCAATGAGGTTATCAATCCTTTTGTGGTGACAGAAGTTTATGTGAAGCAAGGCGGGAAGTGGAAACTGGCTTCGCTTTCATTCACCAGATTACTAACTCAATAAAATTGAAATTGTGTCAGCAGCGTCGGCGTGAGGCAATGCACCGCAAGTTGATTAACCAATCACGCATCGGCTCGCGCCGACGCTACTGACATTTGTAAGCGTATGAACAAGATAAAGGTATTTACAGCAGCAATTTTCGTAGCATTTTGTCTTTTAACGGGATGCTCGAAGGCACAAGTGCCGTTGACTGACCAACCGAAAATACAAGAGCCATCAGCCGATAAAAAGATATTGATTGTCTATTTATCCCGAACCAACAACACAAAGGCGATTGCCAAAATTATTCGCCAAAATGTGGGCGGCGAATTGGTGGCGTTGGAGTTGGAAAAGCCTTATCCCGAAGATTACAAAGCGATTGTTGAACAAGTAGCACAAGAAAACGAATCGGGATTTTTACCGCCATTGAAAACTAAAATTGCCGATATTGAAAAATACGATGTCGTTTTCGTCGGTTTTCCAACTTGGGGAATGCAACTGCCGCCGCTGATGAAAAGTTTTTTGCGTCAGTATGATTTAAGCAGAAAAACAGTCATTCCTTTCAATACAAATGCGGGTTACGGAGTTGGCAGCAGTTTTCAAACAGTAAAAGAACTTTGCCCGAACAGCACTATTTTGGAAGGGTTTGAAATAAAAGGCGGAGTCGAAAGAGACGGGATTTTATTTGTAATGGAAGGCGAAAAGGAAAAACAGGCACAAATAGAAATTAAACAATGGTTGCAGAAAATCAAGATTCTGCAATCTGGGAAATAGATAAAAAAACAAAGAAATTATGAAAGAAAATAACGAAAGAATTAAATCTGAAATTCAAGAAAAAGAGGGCGTTAGTCGGCGGAGTTTTATCGCCAAAACGATTGTTGCCGCCAGTTCACTCGCACTTGCGACTTCGCAGAATCAAGTTAATGCTCAAACCGGAAAGCGAGAGACTGATGCGAAGATTAACACTAATCTTGCGATTGGGCGAAGAAAGCTCGGAAAGTTGGATGTTTCGACAATCGGAATAGGGGTTCAAAATATGAGCCGCACCTATCAAACGACAGTTCCGAATCGGGCGGAAATGATTAACATTATCCGCACCGCTTTTGACCGTGGAATAACTTTTTTCGATGCGGCGGAAGCCTACGGACCGTTCGAGGTGGAACGAATTCTCGGCGAAGGCGTGACTCCGTTCCGAAACAAAATTCAGATTGCAACCAAATTCGGTTGGAACATTGACCAAGAAACAGGAAGACGATTACCCGGACTCAACAGCCGTCCCGAACACATCAAAAATGTAGTCGAGGCAATGCTCAAGCGTTTGAAAACCGACCGCATTGATCTGCTTTATCAGCACCGCGTTGATCCGCAAGTGCCAATTGAAGATGTCGCCGGAGCGGTTAAAGATTTGATGAAAGAGGGAAAAGTCTTGCACTGGGGATTATCCGAAATGGGGTTGAAAACATTACGCCTTGCTCATTCCGCATTACCCGTTGCGGCAGTCCAGAACGAATATTCGATGCTGTGGCGTGGAGCGGAGAAGGAAGTTATCCCAACTTGCGAAGAGCTTGGAATCGGCTTTGTGCCTTGGAGTCCGCTCGGTGTGCAGTTCTTAACCGGATGGATTGATGCAAACACTCGGTTCGCTCCCGGCGATATTCGCGGAATTGAATCACGATTTTCGCCTGAGAATTTGCCACACAATTTGGCACTCGTTGAACTGGTCAAGAATTGGGCTAAACGGAAAGAAGCCACTCCCGCTCAAATCGCTCTGGCGTGGCTGATGGCACAAAAACCTTGGATTGTGCCAATTCCGGGAACGACACAAATGGCTCATCTGCTTGAGAACAGTAGTGCGGTTGAGGTTAAATTTGCTACTGCCGAACTCGCTGAGTTGAATTCGGCAATTGGAGCAATCGAAATTCGAGGGCAACGTCTGCCTGACGCAGTTCTGGCGTTTTCGGGTGTGGAGTCGCCATCAAAGAAATAGTAGAAAAATTATGCAAACAAGAAAATAGGGATTGGGCGTAACGGTGGAAAAGGCGAAGGAGTTTGTGGCAACGGGAAGTGAGATTTATCACGGGAATTTGCCTTGACGGGGCGAAGGAGCATCATTGAAATTGTCGGAATGACGATTGAGAAAAATATGAATTGCCGTCTGCTTTAGCT
>DLHV01000071.1:4461-38451 GCA_002483395.1 Chloracidobacterium sp. UBA7659
GCTTTAGCTAAAGCAAAAAGGATGATTGATATTTTATTTATTTCGGCTAAAGCCTGTTATTATTACAATTAGAATTCCGTGGCAATTCATATTGAATGAATTAACTCTGCTAAGATTTTGAATTGATGGCGAAGATATCTGCCGAAGAGCTTGTAGGTGAGGAGTTGGCTGAGTGGTACGCGCTGACGCCGATGGAACGTTGGCGGGAGTCTTCAAAACTGTGGGAAACTTACCTTGCATTAGGAGGCTCGCTTGATCCAGAACCCGATACGCAAAGTCCTTTCTTTGATCGAACGGCACCAGGTACGCGCCCTATTGATGGGCGGTCAGGCGTGCATCCTGTACGGCGGCGCAGAGTTTAGCCGTGATATCGATTTCGCGATCCTCGCGAGCGAAGAGAATCTAAATCAACTAAAAACATGCCTCGACGAATTGGACGCCGAGGTAATTGCCGTTCCTCCGTTTTCACTGGAATATCTCGAACGCGGACATGCGATCCATTTTCGTTGTCGGACACCCGAAGCAGCAGGCTTAAGGGTGGATGTTATGACGAAGTTGCGTGGTGTTGACGACTTCGGGAGGCTCTGGGAGCGACGCAAATCAATCGCGTCGGACGATGGAACCGAGTTTCAGTTATTGTCCTTGCCTGATCTGGTGAAGGCAAAAAAGACACAGCGGGACAAAGACTGGCCCATGATTCGCCGCCTCCTCGAGGCTGACTATTTTGCCGGCCGAGATCAGGCGACGCGCTCGCGACGCGAGTTTTGGCTGCTTGAATTGCGTACTCCTGAACTTTTGGTCGAGGCCGCAACAGCACACTCGGAGATCGCTAAGGCTCTCGGGGCTTTTCGACCGCTATTAAAGTTTGCTTCAATCGGTGACGCCAGTTTGCTGACAGAAGCACTCTTGTCGGAAGAAAGAGAAGAGCGCGAAGCCGACCGAGAGTATTGGCGTCCACTAAAAGCAGAGCTAGAACAGTTGCGACGCGATCGGCTTAAGGCATGACCGCCAAAATCGGAAATATCTCACCAACCGCAGGTAGATGAAATTATATTTTGGCGAAGCTGCAAAGGAGCACCATCGAATCAAATAATGAACAAAATATTTTACTTAACCGCAATCATATTTTTATTTCTTGCCAATCAAACTTTTGCCCAAAGCAAAGCTGCCTTGCGCCAAAAATTAGAACAAATCGTTGCGACCAAAAAAGCTGTGGTTGGCGTTTCGATTGTGGGCAGTAACGGAAAAGACAAAATATCCGTAAATGGCGAAAAACGATTTCCGATGCAGAGCGTTTTTAAGTTTCACATCGGGCTGAAGATGCTTTCCGAGATCGATAAGGGCAATTTTTCGCTTGACCAAAAGGTCGAGATCAAGAAAAGCGATCTGCTGCCCGGCCTCTATAGTCCGATCCGAGACGAATATCCGAATGGCACGACTCTGACAATCGCAGAAATTCTGGAATATACGGTTTCGGCTAGTGATAACGTCGGTTGCGAAGTATTATTACGGATGCTTGGCGGAGCTTCGGCGGTTGAAAATTACTTCGTCAAGAAAAAATTCAAAGACATTGCCATCAAATTTAATGAAGAGCAACAACAGGCGAATTGGGATTTACAGTTTCAAAATTGGACGACTCCAAACGCCGCTAACAAAGTTTTGGAATCATTTTATGACAACAAGAAAAAAATGCTTTCCCAAAAGAGCTACGATTTTATTTGGAAAGTAATGCGGGAAACCGAAACAGGTGAAAATCGGCTCAAAGGACAATTACCTGCGGGAACTGTTGTCGCTCACAAAACAGGTTCTTCGGGAGTGAACAAAACTACCAAAATAACTGCGGCAGTCAACGATATGGGAATCGTCTTTTTGCCAAGTGGAAAACATTTTTTCATCAGTGTTTTTGTCACCGATTCAAAAGAAGATGCCGCAACCAATGAAAAAATAATCGCCGACATCGCCAAAGCAAGTTGGGATTATTTCATAGCAAAGACAAAATAAAACTGCCGCCAACATCAGTTAGTAATAGCTGAATATTCGCGCCAACANNCAACAGGCGGCGAGATTTATCAGTCGAAGGCCAGTAACTCATGAACAGCGACATTCAGACATACAATGATTCGCAAGCAGCAGATGACAAGGCGATTTGCGATCGGTTGGCGAAGATAATCGACAACAATCTGCCCGAGGCAGAAAGTAAGATCTGGCATCGGCATCCGGTTTGGTTTTTGGATGGCAATCCGATCGTCGGTTACAGCAAGTTGAAAGCGGGGATTCGCCTGATGTTCTGGAGCGGAGCGAGTTTTGACGAAGAAAAACTGCGGCCCGGAACCGGTAAGTTTAAGGACGCCTCGATCGTGTTTGAAAACGTAAACCAAATAAAATCGGACGATCTAACGCGCTGGCTAGAAAAGTCTCGGGACATTCAATGGGATTACAAAAATATCGTGAAACGCAGAGGCAGGCTCGAAAGGCTGGTTTAGCCTGACTCAACGGATGCCCGCAGCCAAAAAATCATGGCCTCATTGTTGTTACGCAATCTGATTTTTACGATTTTACAGCCGGGCGTAGTTGTCGGGTTGCTTCCGTACTTGATACTTAAAGCGGGGACCATGCCAGCGAGTTCCTGCTTCAGCAGCTCTTTTAGCTCCGCGCCTCAAAGGCGAAGTGGCGGCGGCCTCCGCTGACGGGGCGATTCCAGCTAAAGTTGGAACTCCAAACCATGGTTGACACCTGACGCACCGGCTTCATACACTTTGCAGGTGAATCCCGATCCTATCGCAACCGGAAGCGAGAATCCCGAAACCTCTCCACCAACGGCAGGAATGACCACAAAGGTTGTTAAGGGCTCGATGTGGACTCTGGCTGGGCAAGCTCTCCCTTTGGCGGTGTCGCTGTTTACATCGCCGATCGTGATCCGCCTATTGGGAGCCGAAGGTTATGGCGTTCTGATCCTGCTAATGCTGATTCCGAATTATCTCAGCTTCGCGGATTTCGGGATGGGAATGGCTTCGACAAAGTTCGGGTCGGGGGCATATGCGTCCGGCTCGCGCGACAAAGAGGCACTAATCGTGCGGACAGCGGCGGTCATAGCTTTATTTACGTCTGTTCCGGTGGCGGTTGTCATGTTTTTGCTTTCGGGCACCGTAGTCAGTTGGTTCAACGTCCCGGATCAACTGCTTGGCGACGCGTCGCTCGCTCTCAAGATTTCGGCGATAACCTTTGTACTCAACATTCTTTGCCTCATTTTTAACACACCGCAACTGACACGGCTTCGGATGGACATTAACACGCTGGTCAATACCGGCTTTCGGATTTTCGGAATGTTGTGTGTGCCGTTGGTCATTTATCTCGGCGGCGGCCTTGTAGGAGCAATAATCGTGCTGATGATCGTAAGCGTCCTGACGCTTTCCGGGCACATCTTTGCTTCGCGAAGGCTGCTTCCCGAGCTTCTTAGAGCTTCGANNGGCGGCGGTGCGTCCAATGCTAAAATTCGGCGCGGCTTTGGTGATCGGCGGCGTTGCCGGGATTTTGCTCGCCAACTCTGAAAAACTGGTTCTGACAAAGATGACGTCTGTCGAGACGCTTGCGTACTATTCGGCCGCAACAACGCTTGCGAGCATGGTCGCGATGTTTTCGGGTTCGATGATACAGTCGCTTTTGCCTGCATTTTCACAGCTTCAAGGCAGCGCGGATCGGCAAGCTCTCGATGCCCTTTATTCGCGGGGAATACGGCTAAATTTGCTTTTGCTTGTGCCCGCCTTGATGTTTCTTGCTGTGATTGCAAGGCCATTCTTTACGCTTTGGGGCGGCCCGGATTTTGGCCGGGAAAGCCCGATGCCGTTCTATATCCTGTTGGCCGGTTTAGCGTTCAACGTCCTCGCATTTCTCCCGCATTCTGCGATAATGGCCTCAGGCCGTTCCGACATATTCGCCAAAATATACTGGATCGAATTGGTACCTTACATACTGCTTGTCAGTTGGCTGACGTGGCAATTCGGGGCAAGCGGTGCGGCTGCTGCGTGGTCGATACGCGTAGTCGCCGATGCGGCGGTCATATTTTGGCTGGCGAGAAAAGTCGGAGGCGTTACGATTTCGAATCGGGCAGCCCGGGCTCTCGCTGGGGCTTTTGCCGCAATAGCGGCTCCGCTCGTGGCAATTCTCTATTTTCGCGAGTTGAACGCAGCGGTAGGGATTACCCTGTTTTTAGGCGGGGCCTTTTATGCCCTGATCGTATGGCGGGTGATCTTAGAGAGAGAAGAGCTCAATTGGTTTTATAAGAGGATAAGAGGTTAGAAATAGCAAAGATTAATATTCAGTTGATGAAAAGTTCCGGACTTTTGGCGGTCTTAGACCGCTTTTCACAGATCAATACCCTGGTCGTCGGCGATGTCATGCTCGATAGATACTGGTGGGGACATGCTTCGCGTTTGTCGCCCGAAGCTCCTGTGCCGGTCGTTGCATTGAAAAAGGTTTCCAACATTCCGGGCGGCGCGGCGAATGTGGCGGCGAATATCGCGGGTCTTGGTGGGAACGTTTTTCTGACGGGCCTGATAGGCATCGACGATGCCGGAACGTCTCTCCGTGAAGCATTGCAAGACCACAATATTTCCGATGAGTTTCTGGTTTCATCGGAGACACGGCCGACGACGACAAAGACGCGAGTGTTGGTGCATAACCAGCAGATCGCCCGTATCGACGAAGAAACCGATATTTCGCTGACCGAGTTGGAAGAAGAATCTGTTCTCGGACGAGTCAAGGATGTGATTTCAGGAGTGGACGCGGTTGTGTTGTCGGATTATGCAAAAGGATGTTTGACGCGTAACTTGGTTGCCTCGGTGATTGCCGAAGCAAAACTGCATGGAAAAATCGTGCTTGTTGACCCCAAAAACCGCGATCTTACGAAATACAGCGGTGCGACTCTGCTGACGCCAAACCTCGAAGAGGCGTTGAATGCCGCCGGTATTGAAAACGGGTGCGAGGAGATGGCCGAAGCCGCCGCAAAGAGGATCTTGTCTGAAACATTCGTTGACTCTCTCCTCATAACGCTCGGCGAGCATGGAATGAAGCTGTTCAGGCCCGGCCACGAGCCGGTGCATTTTCCGTCAATGGCGCGGCAAGTCTTCGATGTAACCGGAGCAGGTGATACGGTCGTTGCAATGTTGGCGGCGGCACTCGGAGCCAAAGCAGATCTCCATTCGGCCATCACACTCGCCAACATCGGCGCCGGGTTGGCGGTGGAAAAGTTGGGCACTACCGTGGTCAAACCGGACGAACTTCGTCTGGCGATGAAGGGTCAAGTATCACGCGTTTACCAAGATTTCTAACGGTCGTCGCGGGGTGTCCCGGGCTGGGACAATTTTGGGACAGGGTTTTTACTGCTAAGTGCCTTTGTATGTAATGTTTAGCAGAAACTGTCCCACTGTCCCACGCAAAATGTGTAAACCGGATTCGGATTCAATGTTTTCAAGGAGCCCCGCGGAGATTGTCCGCTGCGTGGAACATTGTCTCATGTAAGGGATGGTGTGTCAAGAGTTTTCAGCAAAGGTAATGGTTCATTTGAATTTCTCCGTGATCTTTGTGTCTTATCTTTGCGACCTTTGTGTTGAGAAGAGCCTGTTAACACAAAGATCACAGAAGGGCTGACACAAAGGTCACGGAGAAGAAAAACTCACGCGAATTTCAAAGTTGACCCACTACCCAGCAAAACAAGTCGACGATATTGGCCCGGCATGCTCGGCTTCATCGTAAGAAGTAAGTAATTTGCACGTGACACTTAACCAAGACATCTTGCCCGATGCTTCACGCAAGACCGGGGACGCCGATGAACGCCGTTCGTCGGGCTGGGACATTCGGAACGCACCGCGAAATTACATTTCGCTCGTAGTGTATCAGGTCGGTAGTGCCCTGCTCTCATTCGGCGCTGTCTGGCTTATTACGGGCCATCTCGGTTCCGAGGGTTACGGCGGCATCGTGGCGATAATCGCCGCTTCGCAAGTGGCGCAGGTTCTTGTAAATTGGACGAGCGTGGCAGTTGTCCGGTTCGGCGTTGACGAATTTATCGAGACCGAAAAGATCGCTCGAACCTTTTGGCTAAGATTTCTGGTTCTCGCCGTAAATTTGACCCTCGTCGCCGCTCTTTCTTCATTTTGGTTTCCGCCGCTTGCCAATTGGTTAAAACTGACTCCGGGAAGCTTTTGGCTCGTTATGGCTCATTTTGCCATAACCGCGCTTTGGATCCACGTTCAGATGAGCCTTCAAGGCGCGAAGATGCCGCGCGTCCAGGGGTTTTTGCAGATGATCGAGCGGCTAGTGATATTTGCCGGGCTTTTCGCTTTGACAGCGTCGGCCCGGCTTACACCGTCCTGGGCAATGATCTGCTATATAGCGGCTCCGGCGGCCGCGATGTTTTTGGGGATCTTCGAGTTGAGAAAATACATCTGGGCAAGGTTTTCGGTCGATCGGGTTTTAGTTCAGAAGTTCGTCGCCTATTCACTTCCGCTTTTGCCCTTTTCGCTGGTCGGATATTTTTCGGGGAGCTATGTCGACGCGGTTTTTGTGTCTAAATTCTTATCGACGCGCGATCTTGGCATCTATTCGGTCGCGACCCAGATAAACGGCATCGCCTTGCAGCTACCGACACTCGCAAACACGCTCCTGCTGCCGCTTTTTGTGACCTTGCAGCGGGAAACCGACAATCAGAGAAGCTTCAACTATTTTCGCAACGTTCTGCCGACCCTGACGCTGCTTTGGGGTTTGGCATGCACGGCGTTGGCATTTATTGCGTATTTCGCTATCCCGATGGTTTTTGGAGAGGAATTTCAAGCAGCTTCATCGGCTCTATGGGTTCTTCTCGCTGGGTCAGCGATCGCACTTCCAGCTCTGTTCGGCTATTTTCCTTTTACGCATGCTGTATCCGCGACGTACATTTCAATGATCGGAGCCGTCCTCGCGGCGATCACCAATATTACCGCCAATTTCCTGCTTATTCCAAAATTTGGCCTTATTGGATGCGCGTATGCAACGGCACTTAGTTATTTTGTAAACGTAATGACCTCAGCTCTGTTCTTGCGGGTAATGGAGGGACTACCGATCTCATGGAATTTAGTGGCATTGCTACCTGCGGCTGCCTGTGGATCATGGCTGTTCATTACGGGAAATGTATGGATTTCTATCGCAATATTCGTCATTTTGGCTTCATTTCTGGCTGTACTAAAAAAGGGTTCGATTCGCTGCGGAATTGGTTTTGTGTACACTATGATAAAGGGAGATGATGCGGCCGCCGCACTTTAGACTTCAGGCCTCTACCAGCGAAGATTAAGGCACAATATAGGGATGGCTAAGTAATGATAAATGCCGATTGCTGAGAGATTTCAGGGCGCGAACGTGATTGGGGCAGGGAGGCTTTCGCCGTACTGGGGCGAGCACGCAGCACGGTATGTGTTCGCTCTGCCGATCGTTGAAGACAAAACGGTACTAGATATCGCCTGCGGAACAGGTTACGGACTCGCTTTGCTAAAGAAAAACGCCAAACACGTTGCGGGCGTGGATTTAGATATCGAAGCCGCAAAAGAAGCCAGATCCGAATGTGATGAGCGGGCAGCGGTGTTGCTTGGCGATGGCTTGCAACTGCCTTTTGCTGATGAGAGTTTTGATGCCGTAACTTCTTTTGAAACCCTTGAGCACTTGCACGAGCGAGGTGCATTTTTAACCGAGCTTAAACGCGTTTTACGAACAGGCGGCAAGCTTGTGCTTTCGACGCCTAACGCGAATTACACAAAGCCGGTGAACGGAAAGCCGNNTCCGTTTCACATATTTGAATATACACCCGAAGAGTTACAGGCCGAACTTGAGACGCATTTTCGCCTAGAACAGTTTTTGGGAGAGACGATGGATGCGGCAATTCGTATACCGCCGTTTCAGGAAGCACAGATGCGTTTGCCTAAGGATTTCGGCACGCAAGTTAGATTGTTCGGCTGGAAGGTATTGAACAAAATGCCGCTCAACCTGCGCGAGAGCATCAGCGAAGCGGTTTGGAAAAAGCCATTCTATCCGACCGAATGCGATTATCGTTTTTCGAGTCACAAGCTAAACCACGCCCCAGTGTTGGTCGCGGTTTGCTCTAAAAATTAGAAAATGAAACCTCTCGTAAGTGTAATAATTCCAAACTATAACTACGAAAAGTATATCACTAGGACGATTGACAGCGTTTTGGAGCAAACTTATAAGCATATAGAGATAATTGTTGTTGACGACGGATCCAAGGACAATTCCCTAAAAGTCCTGGAAAAATATGGCCACAAAATCACGGTTCTCGAGCAAGCAAATCAGGGCGTCTCCTTGGCTCGTAATACCGGTGTTGCAGTGTCAAGTGGTGAATACGTCGCGTTTCTTGACGCCGATGATATATGGCTTCCTGCAAAACTCGAAGCACAAATGCAGAAGTTTTTTGATAATCCCGATTTTGGACTCGTCCACTGTTCGATGACCTATATCGACCGAAACGATGAAATTTCTGGTGAGAACAGAAACGGAAAGGAAGGAAGGCTCGCATCGGACATTTTGCGTTTGGATGGCGGGGCAATCGTCGGAGCCGGAAGCACTTGTCTGATACCAAAACGTATTTTTGATGAAGTTGGCGGGTTTGATCTTGACCAAACTACAGCCGCCGATTGGGATTTCTGCTATCGGGTAGCGAAGAAATATGAAATCGGTTTTATTTGCGAGCCATTGGTGCTTTATAGAATTCATGATTCAAATATGCATTCGAATATCGGAGCTATGGAGCATGACGTGAAAATCGGCTTTTTAAAAGCATTCGCAGACCATTCCCCTGCTGTACAGGGCATTAGGAGAGAATGTTACGGAAACCTTCACTACATGCTTGCAGGCTCGTATTTCAGGTCCGGAAACTATCCGGCGTTTTTCGTAAACGCTATTAAGAGTCTTTGGTACAAACCTCGAAACGTAAGAAAGTATTTGGCCGTGCCACGCGAGAAACCGGAATCTTTGTAACAATCAATGAAAAAAAAGCTGCTTGAGATACTTGCTTGTACAAATTGCGCGGGCGATTTGAACCTTTTGAGCAAGGAGCAAGACGAAATAATCGAGGGAAGGTTAGCCTGTGTCGTTTGCAAGGCGGAATACGCCGTGACGAACGATATCCCAAGGTTCGTAGAGCCGGACAATTACGCGTCATCGTTTGGATATCAATGGAATCGGTTTAGAAAGGAACAGCTTGATGCATATAACGGCACTACGCTCTCGGCGGACCGATTTTGGTCGGAGACCGGCTGGACGCGGGACGAATTGAGAGATAAATGGATGCTCGATGCAGGCTGTGGTGCGGGCCGGTTTTTGGACGCGTCGTCGGCAAGCGGAGCTCAGATCGTCGGTATTGACATAAGCAGCGCGATCGACGCGGCAAAGGCCAACCTCGAAGGCCGCGAGAATGTTCATTTCGTTCAGGCAAGCATTTACAAGCTGCCGTTTCGTGAGGGAGCTTTAGACTTTGTTTACTGTATCGGTGTAATTCAACACACTCCCGATCCGGCTGCTTCGCTGAGATCGATCGCCAGGATGGTCAAGCCAGGAGNNGCCGTGACCATTTATCCGAGAAAAATATGGACGAAGCTTTTTTCGAAGTACTGGTTTCGGCCGATCACGAAACGATTGCCTAAGGAGACCTTGTTAAAGTTGATCCAGGGTGTGATGCCGGTTGCGTTTCCCATAACTGATGTTCTCTTTCGCATACCGGGGTTGGGAAAGGTCTTTGCCTTTTTGATACCGATTGCGAATTATATTCACGAAAACCAATTGTCGCGCGAGCAACGCTATNNTCCTTGATACGTTTGATATGTTGTCGCCCCACTTCGATCAGCCGCAGACCGAATCTGAAGCAACACGTGCCCTAACAAAAGGCAAGATCGTGGAAATTCAACGACTGGCAAATGCGGGGTTGAACCTAAAGGGAAAAAAGGCCCTCGAGATCTGATGCCTAAATCTCTTTAGNNAGCCGCTTGTGCAGACGCAGGTGATACCATATTTGCGCGAGATAATTAAAGGCGGGACCGAAATGGCTCTGCTGACGTTTGAGCCGGACCTCAAAAAGAATTGGACCAGCGAACAGATCAGGTTCGAAACTGCGAAGTTAGCCGAACAAGGTATCGAATGGCATTGTCTCGCATATAACAAATGGCCGTCCGCAATTGCTACAGCCTACGATATTTTTCGCGGGGCGTGGTTTATTCGCGGGATGATCGGAAAGAGAGGGCTCGATATTCTTCACGGGCGGGTTCATGTGCCGACCTTGATGGGAGCGATCGCGAGAACGTTCTCGCGGCGGAAACCGAAGCTGCTTTTTGATATTCGAGGTTTTTTCCCGGAAGAGTATACGGATGCGGGCGTCTGGCCGGAAAACGGTATCCTCTATCGCTCCGCCAAAAAAGTTGAGCGATGGCTTTTGAAGGAGGCTGATGGTTTTGTCGTTTTGACGGAGAAAGCACGTACGATCTTGTTTCCAGAGTCCGCAACAGCGCCGTCTGCCAACCACCCCGCCGATGAAGCATCGNNTCAAACCAGGAGGGGAGTTAAAAGGCTACCCCTCCTCAACCCGGGAGGGGAGCTATGACAAACTGGGAAGACCAGTCGAGGTGATACCGTGCTGTGTCGATCTGGAGATGTTTCCTGTGACGAGCGTTGAAGATCGTAATAATGCACGACAGGAACTCGGCGTCGGCGACAGGAAAGTGATCGTTTACGTCGGTTCTTTCGGCGGCTGGTATTTGACGGAAGAGATGTTGGATCTCTTCGCCGCTTCCAGCGAATACGACCCGAAGACATTCGTATTGATCCTAACGCAGCGGGATAAGGAAAAGGTCGAGGAGAAACTGCGTCAACGCGGTTTTACGAATGGCGATTTCGATGTCCGAAGCGTAGAGCCGTCAACGATCCAGAAATATCTCTCCGCGGCGGACATCGCCTTGTCATTCATAAAGACGTGTTATTCAAAGCAGTCCTCGTCACCGACCAAGATCGCTGAGTATCTTGCCTGCGGGCTTCCGATCATAGCAAATTGCGGCGTAGGCGACCTCGATGAACTCATAGCTAACAACGGAGTCGGCGTTCTTGTGAAAGATTTTTCAAAGGATGGTTATTTACAGGCTCTGCACGAAATCGAGGTATTGGGAGATGTTCGCGAAAAATGTCGGGAGACCGCCATTACGCATTTTGACCTGAATAAGGTCGGCGGCGAGCGTTATCGTAGTTTGTACCAGCGGATAGGTAGCCGATGAAGGTATTAGGCANNAATTGAGGCGGCTGCTACACGGTTCCGAATGGAGCAATACGTCGACCTGCTGCGCGAGCATGGTGTTGAGTTGGATATACGCCCATTTCTCGACAGCCGTCAGTTTGTCGATTTTTACAAGGATCGCGGTCTAGCGGGAAAAATTATCGGCATGGTACAGCCTTTATCGCGAAGGATCGCTGGGATAGCTGGTGTTGGACAATATGATCTGTTGTTCGTGCAGCGAGAGGCAATGTTTTTCGGCCCGGGGATATTTGAATGGATCTATCAAAAGGCGGGGAATCTACCGATGATCCTCGATCTTGATGATGCGACCTATGTGCCGTATGTAAGTCCGAGTTATGGACGAGCCGGGAGTTTTTTCAAGTTTTTCGGGAAGACGGACAATTTGATCCGGCGTTCCGACTTGGTCGTGTGCGGGAATCGCTTCATCGCCGAATATGTTGAATCGAAGGGGGCAAAAGCTCTTGTGATTCCAACCGTTGTGGACACAGAGATTTTTGCACCTGTGGAAAAAACGAATGAAATTCCAGTTATCGGCTGGATCGGCACGCATTCGACATTCTCGTTTCTTGAAACTCTCTTTCCCGTGCTTGAAAAGCTGGCAAAAATTCATCGTTTTAAGATGCGCATAGTCGGCGCCGGCAAAAATCATATTAGTATCGAAGGCGTTGAAATTGAGAACCTCGATTGGAACATGGACCGCGAAATCGAGGATTTTCAGTCATTCGATATCGGTGTTTACCCAATCACGGTCAGCAGTTCTGCTAACGAGCAATGGATACTGGGCAAATCCGGATTTAAAGCAATACAGTATTTGGCTGTCGGCGTGCCGTTTGTAATGAGTCCGGTCGGTGTATGTGCCGAAATTGGCGAGGCGAACGTAACCCACTTCAATGCGGTGAGTCCGGAAGATTGGTATAATTCGTTAAGTAGTCTAATTTTGGACGCTGGTTTGCGAAAAACTATGGGCGCGAACGGGCGGAAGTGTTCGTTAGAGCATTACAGCGTTTCCATGCAGGCTTCGAATCTTGCTAAGGCGATGAAAAGCGTTTTGCGGGGAAGAACATAGCGATTGATACCTTGTCCATTGAGGCAAGTAGTCGTTTAGAAATTGACGAAATATCTGAATGCGACTAAAGACTGATGCGGGAAAGACTATTAGATATTTTGCGGTGTCCAAACTGTAGCGACGTTTTGGAGGTGACGGTTTTTGAAAAGGCCGCCAACGAAATCACAACGGGAATACTGCATTGTGCGGAACCCCATTATTTTCCGATTTACAAAGGTATTCCGCGAATGCTGCCAAATTCATTGACGGATTATTGGGCCGAGATCGAAAAAGCCATTCCCGACCCGGTTCCGCCGACCGTGTTGGCTCTGGTTGAAAATGAACTGTTTAAGGTTGGTGGCGAGGCTTTTGACAAACGCACTAAAGCGAATTTCAGCAATGAGTGGGACAACCATAACATCGGCGGAAAAACTTGGACGATGGAGCTGAACGACCGGATTGAATGGTTTTTTCTCGACCCGATCCGTATTCCGAAAGAGGAACTGAAAGGTAAACTAATGCTGGACGCCGGGTGTGGAAATGGGAGCCAATCAGTCGCCTACACCGAATTTGGCTTGGAGGTTGTGGCAATTGATTTGAGCACGGGTTTGGAAAAGGGCCAGGCCTTCCGCGAGGTCCTTAAAAACGCAAGGCCTGAAAATGTACATTTTGTACAGGCCGACCTTCAAAAGCCGCCGCTTTGCCTGAATTCTTTCGACATTATTCATTCCGCCGGCGTCTTGCATCACACACCTAATACGCTGAAGACCTTCCGAGCTCTTCGGCCGTTGTTGAAAGCGGGCGGAACTTTTTACGTGTGGCTTTACAAATTTGAAAAGATAGTAACGCCGATTGTAAATTCCATGCGTGCTGTCACAACGCGGATTCCGGCCCCGATATTTGCTCGCGTCGCCGATATAACAGCCATACCATTTATCGGATTTTGCTGGTCGGTGAATAAGCTTGGATTACGGCAGTATGAAACGCCGAGTCGAAGGGAGGCTGCATTAGCCGTGCATGACATTTTCGGTGCTCCATACGCTCATTATCATAATTTTGAAGAGGTTTCCGGTTGGTACAAGGCTTCCGGATTTGAGGAAATCTGGGATTGCAACGACGGGCGCCGCGGCTTTGGAGTTTGCGGCCGGTTACCGGTGAATGGCGACGGGCCGGTTCAAATTGATTCAACAGACTAGAAAAGAATGTACATTTTAGGACTTACAACGCTGGGTGACTCCGCGGCGACGCTGATCAAAGATGGCCGAATTGTCGCGGCTTCCGAGGAGGAGCGTTTTTCGCGGAAAAAGCATCACAGCGGGTTTCCATACAAAGCAATTCGATTTTGTTTGGATCACGCCGGTATCGAATTAAAGGACATCGAGCACGTCGGGCACTACTGGAAACCGTGGATATTGCGGCATAAGGCAATGCAAGCGGTAAAGGCGGCATTCGTTTCGCGCGATATGTTCAGGGCCAGGGCGGACCGGGGAGTCGCACAGGTCGGAGAGAGCTATCTGGGGATGTTTCGTCATCCAAACCGGCTTCGAGAACATTTTGGTCCGAGCGACTTCAGATTTCATTACCTCGAACACCACCAAACGCACGCCGCAAGTGCGTTTTTCGTTTCGCCGTTCGAGTCTGCCGCGATACTAACATGGGACGGCACGGGAGAAGATACGACGACCCTTTTTTCAAAGGGCAGAGGCAACACGATCGAAGTGCTGGGGAGGATAAAGCTGCCGCACAGCCTGGGACAATTCTACTCGGCGGTGACCAATTACATCGGTTTTGACATGTTTGCGGGCGACGAGTGGAAAGTAATGGGACTGGCGGCTTACGGAAAGCCGAAGCACTATGATTTCTTTCGGGAAAAAATCCTTAAGACGAATGGTGGCAGCGGTTTCAAATTCGACATCAAGGTCCTCGATCACCACCTCGCAAAGCACTACAAATTTTCAGACGCAATAATAAATGAGCTCGGACCCAGCCGCGAGGTCGGCGGAGAATTGACAGAACACCACTGGGATATTGCGTCCTCCGCTCAGAAGGCATTGGAGGACACGGCGATCCACCTGGTCAAGCAGATCAAGGAAATGACCGGCGAAGAAAATCTTTGCCTCGCCGGCGGCGTGGCGTTCAACTCTGTTATGAACGGCCGCATATTTCATGAGACCCCGTTCGAGAATTTTTATGTTCAACCGGCCGCAGGCGACGCAGGCTGCAGTCTTGGTGCGGCGTTGATGGTTTGGCATCAAAAGCTGGGAAATCCGCGTGAATTCATTATGGACCACGCATACTGGGGCCCGGGTTTTACGAACGAACAGTGCCGAGCTGCTTTGACAGAAGCAAAGCTGCCTTTCGAGACCTATGAGGACGAAGTTCTTCTACCGAAACTGNNCTGGCCAAGATGATAGCAGACGGGGCGATCATCGGGTGGTTCAATGGCCGAATGGAACTGGGCCCTCGGGCGCTTGGGGCACGGAGCTTTTTGGCCGATCCGAGACGCTCTGATATGCGCGAGATACTGAATCACAAGGTAAAACTCCGCGAGTGGTTTCGGCCTTTAGCTCCGTCGATGTTAGAGGAACACGGAGCCGAAGTCTTCGGTGTCGAGCACCACGATCCTTTCATGATCACCGTCATCAAGGTTGCGCAGGAATATAAGTCGAAAATTCCTGCGGTGGTTCATGTTGATGGCACGGCACGGCCGCAAATGGTCAGCCGTGAAACGAATCCGCGATACTGGAACTTGATAAACGAGTTCAAGAAGCTTACCGGCATTCCTATGCTCTTGAACACTTCGTTTAATGTACAGGAGCCGATAGTTTGTACGCCGCAGGACGCGATTAATACGTTTCAAAATGCGAACTTCGACGCGCTCGTTCTCGAAAACAACCTGGTAATTCGGAAATAGGAATCGACCATGCGCGACAGGTATTTCATTGCAGCTTGCTTGATCGTGGTCACACTCGGGATGGTTACTGTCGCCTTCCCTGAAGGGGCGGCATCGATTTTGGTTGTCCTGGGGCTTTCGACCTTCGCCTTACNNTTCCGCAGATTTTCAGCGGAAAGAGAATTCCTGACAACAATATTCCTTGCTGCTCTTTTGGTTCGTCTTGCCTTCGGTATCTTTATTCATATTTTTGAGTTACGCGAATTTTTCGGCGGTGATGCGACAACTTATGATTTCAGAGGTTGGCGGCTGGTCGAATACTGGACGGGGCAAGTTACCTCCGATGACCTTGTGGTGCAGCAAGCCTGGTCGACGGCTGGGCCTGGGTGGGGCATGAATTATCTCGTCGCGGGTCTATACTATGTTCTTGGACGAAATATTTTTGCCGCTCAGTCATTTTGTGCCGTTTTTGGGGCAGCGACGGCGCCGATGATTTATTTTTGCTCGGTGAAAATGTTCAGCAATCGACGAGCCGCAAAGATCGCCGCTGTAGCGATCGCATTCTTTCCCTCGTTCATTATTTGGTCGTCGCAGCTAATGAAAGAAGGGTTGATCATTTTTCTTCTTGTGCTCGCGATGACGATGGTTCTACAGCTCCAGGAAAAATTCAATTACGCGGCTCTTTTGCTCCTCGTCTTTTCGATGTTCGGTATCCTGTCGCTTCGGTTTTATATATTTTACATGGTCGCGATTGCCGTTGCGGGAAGTTTTATCGTCGGGTTATCGACGTCGGTGCAGTCGATTGCACGGAGGACAGTTGCTCTGATACTGATCGGACTATCCTTAACATATCTTGGCGTTATCAGGAATGCGAGCGTGGATTTCGAGCGTTACGGGAATCTTGAGCGTATTCAAAATAGTAGAGAGGACCTTTCCCGGGCAGAATCCGGTTTTGGNNCACGACAGGAGGTGCGATCAGCGTCCTGCCGATCGGATTCGCTTATCTAATGTTTGCTCCGTTTCCGTGGGAAGTAACGAATTTCAGGCAAGCGATCACACTTCCGGAAGTCCTGCTGTGGTGGGCGATGATCCCCCTTCTTATTGCGGGATTGTGGTACGCAATTCGACACCGTTTGCGCAGTTCGATACCGGTTTTGATCTTCAGTCTTATGCTCACGCTTGCTTATTCGATCTTCCAGGGAAATGTCGGGACCGCATACCGGCAGCGGACGCAGATCCAGGTATTTCTTTTTATTTTTATCGCGGTTGGTTGGGCATTGTTTAAGGAAAACAAGGAAAACAAACAGATCATCCTGGCGGCGAAACGAAAACAGTTTGAAAAGAGGCTTCGCGCCAATAGCGTCGTTTAAGAAACATGTGTGGAATAGTTGGATATGTAAGCAAAAGCTCGAGCAACATGGATCGTTCCATTCTGGAAAGAATGAACGCGGCTATCGAGCATCGCGGCCCTGACGACGACGGATTCTATTTAAATGAAGGCGTTGCGCTGGGGATGCGGAGGCTTTCGATCATCGATGTTGCCGGCGGGCAGCAGCCGATTCACAATGCCGATAAAACGAAATGGATAGTATTTAACGGTGAAATCTATAATTATCAAAACTTAAGGCAAGAGCTCGAAAAACACGGTCACGAGTTTTATACGAATTCGGATACGGAAGTCATAGTTCATCTTTACGATGAGTACGGCGCCGAGTGCCTGGAGCATTTGCGGGGAATGTTCGCAATTGCTATCTGGGACACGGTTGACAAATCGTTGTTTCTCGCCCGCGATCGCGTTGGCAAAAAGCCGATCTTATATTCTCACCAGAATAACGGCGACCTGATCTTCGGTTCCGAGTTTCAGGCGCTCCTACAACATCCTGACATTTCACGAGAAGTTGATTTTGAGGCGATCGACAGTTACCTGTCGTATTTGTGCATTCCGGCACCGCAGACTGCCTTCAAACAAATACGCAAGCTTGAGCCGGGACACTGGTTTCGCTGGAAGAATGGCGCTGTCGAAACGAAACGATACTGGCTGCCTGATTTCACCCGAAAGATAAAGATATCCGAAGAGGACGCTATCGAGGAAACAACGCGCATACTTCGGGAATCTACGAGGCTTCGCATGATCTCTGAGGTGCCGCTCGGGGCATTTCTATCCGGGGGGGTCGATTCATCAATTATCGTCGCCTTGATGGCGCAGGAGAGTTCGCAGCCTGTAAAGACATTTTCGATCGGTTTTGAAGAGCAGGATTTCAGCGAGCTCAAATATGCGAAGCGCGTCGCCGAGCACGTCGGGGCCGAATACAACGAGTTTATCGTAAACCCGAACGCAATGGAGGTCATACCGACGCTCGTCGAACATTACGGTGAGCCGTATGCGGACTCGAGTGCGATACCGACCTATTACGTGTCAAAGGAAACGCGAAAGCATGTGATTGTCGCGTTGAACGGCGATGGGGGAGATGAGAGTTTCGCCGGCTACGAGCGGCACGCGGCGATGCAGATAGCAGAAACGTACAAACGAATACCGAAGGCGCTGCGGAAAGCCTTGATAGAAAGCCCGGCCAACCTTCTGCCGACATCGGAACTGAAACGCAGCCGGTTTCGCGATGCCAAACGATTTTTGCAGGCGGCCAATCTGCCAAAAACCGAACGATATTTTCGCTGGATGTCTACGTTTAATCGCGATGCAAAAGGCGATCTGTATACAAAAGATTTTGCGGCTTTGGTGTCCGCCCAAAATGCGTCGGAGTATATGGATCGATGGTTTGCGAAAGCGAACGGTTCGGGTATTTTGGACGCCGCTTTGCTTACTGACCAGATGACGTATTTGCCGAATGACCTCCTCGTCAAGGTAGATATTGCCTCGATGGCAAATTCGCTTGAAGCCCGCTCGCCGTTCCTCGACCACAAATTGATAGAGTTTGCGGCAACGTTGCCGGAAGATCTGAAGATGCGCCGGTTCCAGACGAAATCACTTTTGAAGAAGGTCGCGGCGCGGCTTGTCCCGAAAGAAGTGGTATATAGACGGAAAATGGGTTTCGGTGTTCCAATCGGGAAATGGTTTCGAGAGGATTTGAAAGATTTCTTAAGGAGTGTGCTGTTGTCTGAAAAGTCGATGACACGGGGTATAGTAAAGCGCGAGATGCTCGAAAAATATGTCAATGAACATACGAACGCTGAACGCGACCACTCTTTTCAGCTTTGGACGCTGCTAATGCTTGAGCTTTGGTTTCAGAGGTTTATTGATTGATAGTGCGACCGACTGTTAGTCTGTCGCGACGGGCTGTCTGCCCGCCGTACATTCATTTATGAAAGGTGTCATACTCGCAGGCGGATTGGGCTCACGCCTCCATCCGCTGACGAAGATCACAAACAAACATCTTCTTCCGGTACACGATCAGCCGATGATCTATTACCCTATCAGGACGCTTATCAATGCCGGCATCGAAGACATTATGATCGTCACCGGCGGGAATTCGGCCGGCGATTTTCTGCGTCTGCTGGGAAACGGTAAGGACTTTGGGTTGAAGCATTTGAACTACACCTATCAGGAAGGAGAGGGCGGCATCGCGGATGCCCTCTCGCTTGTCGAACATTTTGCTGACGACGAATCCATCTGCGTTGTGCTAGGTGACAACATCATTGAAGGAAATATCCGAGCTGCGGCAGAAGAATATGAGCAGCAGGAAAAAGGTGCGAAGATTCTATTGAAAAAGGTGCCTGATCCGCAGCGGTTCGGCGTGCCCGAGATAGACTGCAACAAAATTCTCAGGGTCGAAGAAAAACCGGCGGAGCCGAAATCGGAATTCGCAGTAATAGGTATCTATTTTTACGATTCGACCGTCTTCGACATCATAAAAACGCTTGTTCCATCCGGCCGCGGCGAACTGGAGATCACTGACGTCAATAATCATTACATAAATCGCGGCGAAATGACCTGGAACGAGCTTGACGGCTGGTGGACGGATGCCGGCACCTTCGGCAGTTTGTTGCACGCCTCGAATTTGGTCGCGAAATCCGGAGCGAACAAAATCTGAACCAATTATGGCGTTTACGAATGCAGAGATTCAGGATGTCGTCGTATATCCGCTGAAGAAGTTTTACGACGACCGCGGCTGGCTGGCGGAGTTGTTTAGACAGGACCAGCTTGGGAAAGAATTTTACCCGGTTATGTCATATATTTCGTTTACGAAGCCAGGCATTCAGCGAGGGCCGCATGAACATGTAGATCAGGCAGATCTTTTCTGCTTTATCGGACCGTCTACATTCAATTTGAGGATGTGGGACAACCGACCGCATTCCCCGACTTACAATTGCATGATGTCGTTCGACGCCGGCGATGAAACTCCCTTAGCGGTCGTTGTTCCAAAGGGCGTCGTTCACGGCTACAAGAACATCGGGAGCGTGGACGGGATGGTAATAAACTGTCCGAATTGTCTGTACATGGGTGAAGGAAAGCGAGAGGCGATCGACGAAATTCGGCACGAAGACGACCCGCAAACTATATACAGAATGGACTAGATATCGATAAGACAGCCGAGGAGAATTTTTCGCCGGGAATCGCAAACTAGAGGGTAATTCTCCAAAAAGCAAACGAACCAGCTTTTATCTTCGTTGCTGCCTGCATTGCTTATTCCTGCGATGAAAATCCTCCGCATCATAGCCCGTTTGAATGTGGGCGGCCCCGCACGCCACGTTGTCTGGCTGACAAAAGAGCTTCAGGACGCTGAGTTTCAGTCGACTCTGATAGTAGGGCGCGTGCCCGATGGCGAAGAGGACATGGGTTATCTTGCCGAGCAACACGGCATTAAGCCGGTGTTTATTGACGAGATGAGCCGCGAACTTTCCATCCGCGACGCGATATCGCTGGTAAAGATCTACCGGCAAATGTTGCTCGAAAAACCTGATATTGTTCACACTCATACGGCAAAGGCAGGAACTGTCGGACGAATCGCGGCGTTCTTGTATCGATGGTTGACGTGGAAAACTCTCGTCGGCAGGCCGCGAAAAGTCCGCGTCGTACACACATTCCACGGCCACGTTTTTCACAGTTATTATGGTGAACTGAAAACGAGTGTTTTTATTGTGATCGAGAAGTTACTGGCGCGATTCGCCACCGATAAGATCGTTGTCATTTCGCCACAGCAAATGAAAGAGATCCATGCTGAGGTCGGAATTGGAAAACCCACACAGTTTGAGGTTATCCCGCTTGGCATCGATATAGAAGCGTACCGCAAATCGGCTCAAAAACATGAAGACATCCGCCATGAACTTGGAGCCGGTGAAAATGAGATTCTTGTAGGATTTGTCGGCCGGCTTACTGAAGTAAAAAACGTTTTGCTGTATCTTCAAGTAGCAGAAGTTTATAAAAGAAAAAATGGGGAGGGGCTGCCAAAGTTGCGGTTTGTCGTAGTTGGCGACGGACATCTGCGAGAGAGACTTGAACACGAAGCGACCGAGCGGGAAATCGGGAATGATGTAAAATTTCTCGGTAACCGAACGGACGTGGAAGCGATCTACGCTGGGCTGGATATCGTAGCCTTGACATCGTTTAACGAAGGAACGCCGTTATCGCTTATCGAGGCAATGGCAAGCCGGCGCGCGGTCATTTCTACCCTGGTGGGAGGCGTGGTCGATCTCCTTGGCGAAACGAACGAAACCCATGATAGTTTCAGCATCCACGAACGCGGAATCGGCGTCACGCCGAACTCACCCGAAAGCTTCCTGAATGGGTTGATTTATTTGGTAAAAAATGAAAAATTACGGGAAAGTATTATAGACCGTGCTTATGAATTCGTAGCGGCGACATACGGCAAAGACCGCTTGGTTGACGACATACGCAGACTTTATCGTGATGTAATGAAATAGAAAGTTACCTGACTTATCAAGTTCGAGTTTGACCGGTCTTCAGAATATGTTACAGGCTTTTTCAAATCCGTTGGTTGCAGGAGGGATAAGTGTCGCTGTTGCCGTGCTGTTGACGCTGCTTGTTCGCAGGTTCGCAAGACAGTTCGATTTTGTTGCCAAACCCAAATCCGACCGCTGGCACAAGCGGCCGACCGCGATGCTTGGCGGAACTGCTATATTTTTGGCCACTCTTCTGATGTACGCGGCGTTTGTTCCCAAGACGCAGGAGTCTTTGATAATTCTGGTCGGAAGCACTTTCCTGTTCTTTGTCGGGCTTTTAGACGACATTCTCAACATAAAACCGTATCAAAAACTCGTGGGCCAGTTGTTCGGAGCTGTGATCGTAGTCGGATTCGGCCTGAAGCTGCCGCTTACGGGTTTCGAGTTGCTGGACATCTGGATCACGGCCTTTTGGCTGATCGGGATAACAAACGCAATAAACCTGCTCGATAATATGGACGGCCTCGCGGCCGGTATTGCGGCTATCGGAGCACTTTCGCTGGCCATCGGTTTCGCGACGAACAGCCAAGTCCCCGAAGTAATGCTGGTGTCGGTTTTTATCGGAGCTCTGCTTGGATTTTTGATCTTTAATTTTAACCCCGCGTCCATTTTTATGGGAGACTGCGGGTCGATGTTTGTCGGGTTTCTGCTGGCAAGCTCTGTATTGCTTGGGCAGACCGGCGGCAGGTCGCGGAGCATTTTTTCAATTCTCGCTGTTCCGGTTTTGATCCTGTTCGTCCCTATCTTCGACACGACATTTGTGACAGTCATTCGCAAAATGTGGGGACGCAAGGCTTCGCAGGGTGGGCGCGATCATACATCGCATCGCCTCGTAGCGTTAGGGTTGTCCGAACGATCGGCCGTTTTGATGATATATACGTTCTCGGCTTGTGCCGGCGTGTTGTCACTGATCGTCGGCAAGATCGAGACTTCGCAAAGTCTGGCCCTGATCGTTTTTTTTACGATCGTCCTGTCGATAGTCGGAGTATATCTCTCGAAAGTAAAAGTATACGAAGAACGCGAAGAAGAGCTTGCCAGCCGGAACAACGCCGTGTTCGCGTTTATCGTGAACGTTTCATATAAGCGGCGTATCTTTGAAGTTTTTCTCGACACGTTGCTTATCACTCTTTCTTATTACGCAGCGTATCTTCTGCTTTTTGGACCGTTCGAAAGCAGCGGCAACTGGGAACTTTTCATCGGCACCCTGCCTCTGCTCATTGTCCTCAAGCTGTTCGCGTTTCTTGCCGCCGGCGTCTATCGCGGTCTGTGGCGGTATACGAGCATCGGCGATTTTATTACGTTTACTAAGGGTGTTGCCCTCGGGTCGGTACTCAGCGTTTTCGCGATACTGCTTATTTACCGGTTTCAGAATTTTTCGCGGGCGGTCTTTGTACTGGATGGCATTATATTACTCTTTGCCGTCGTCGGAAGCCGGCTTGCGTTTCGCCTTATCCGGGAGCTGCTGCCGATCGCTCACGCGAACGAGAGCCGACGCGTTCTGATTTACGGAGCGGGCGATGGCGGCGAGATGGTTTTGCGCGAATTGCGAAACAATCCGAAATGGAATTATCAGCCCGTGGGATTTATCGATGACGACCCGCTGAAAAAAGACAAGGTGATAAACGGCCTCCGAGTTTTTGATTCGAATGGGTCGCTAGTAGAGTTGTGCGATGAAAAGGATGTGCAGGAGATCCTGATCTCGTCGAGCAAGATCCGGTCCGAACCACTGCAAAGAATAAGAAAGATGTGCAGGGATTCGAATATCGAATTAAAGCGAGCCGAGCTAAGAATCGAACCGGTCGATTTTGAATAGTCCGCGTTACAAGTGTCGATTAAGATATATCATCTAAATTCAGGAGGTTTACTGGCAACTCTCGCAGCCGTTGGAGTCCTGACGGTAATCGCCGCGATATTTGTGGCGAAATGGGGATTTGCTCATTCAGCGGCTGCCAGATCGGACACAATCGACGTGGCGGAGCTTGCCGCCGCGCTGGCGCCTGACGACCCGCAAACTCACTTCGCTCTTGCTGTTCTTTCCGAGAAAACATTTGTGACCGAAGATCTCGAACGAGCGGTCGGGGAATTTGAAAAGGGGACAGCCCAATCGCCGAATAACTATCTCTTGTGGCTCGATCTGGGCAGGGCACGAGAGCGAAATGGTGATCAGGCCGGGGCCGAACGCGCGCTGCGAAAGGCGTTAGAGTTGGCTCCGAATTATTCGCGGGTACAATGGGCTCTTGGCAATACGCTTCTGAGACAAGGCAAGAACGAAGAAGCTTTCGCCGAGATTCGAAAGGCCGTCGCTGGAGATGCAACGTATACAAATGCCGCGGCTACGACGGCTTGGCAGATTCTGGATGAAGACATGGCTCAGGTCCGAAACGCGATCGGCGATTCGACGCGCGCCAATGCCGCTCTCGCCACGCTGCTAACAGGTAAAGGACGCTTTGACGAAGCCTTTGACACATGGGATCGGCTGCCCGCTGATGACAAGGGAACCACGCTAAAAGAAACTGGCGACATACTTTATCGTCAATTCATCGAAGCCGGTAAGTTTCGTTTTGCGTCACGTATTGGCGCACAGAGCGGAATTGCCCAAAACAGCGGAGACGTTACGAATGGCGGTTTCGAAGAACCCGTGACTGCACAGAATGCGAATATATTTACCTGGCAGATCGCGGAGGGAGCAACACCGCGAATCGGTCCTAATGCGCAAAAACACAGCGGGAACTACAGCCTGCTGATGAATTTCATACCGGGAACCAAGACAATTCGGCAGGTTTCTCAAACGATCGCGGTCGAGCCCGGGACGAGTTACACCCTCGAATTCTTTTATAGATCGGACGTTAAGACACAGTCGAAATTCAAATGGGAGATCGTGATGGCGGCGAACGGTAAGGTCATTGGCGTGACCGGTCCTTTGACGCCTGCTGCCGATTGGACGGCGGTTCGTGTAAGCTTCACAGTTCCAGCAGACAAGGACGGCGTGGCAATCCGGTTTATCGCGGAAGGCTGTGATCCGTCCAATTGCGCGATCTCGGGCAACATTTGGTTTGACGACTTCGCTCTCAAAAGCCAGTAATCAATGCGACAAACGGAAGAAAGGCAAAAGCGCCGCCGGTCATACGAATCATACACGGAACCGGAACCTTCGAGGTATGGCAAGGTGATCGTTATTTTGTTTTTGGCGATTCCCATGTTGTCGACCATTGGTTATGGGGCCGTAGACATTTGGGCCGTTAGTTTGCTTTCGATCGTCACGTCCGCAATTGCGGTGCTTTGGATCGCGGATGGCTGGAAAGCCAGAGTGTTCCGGTTTAATACGAGCATCCTTCAGATTCCGATTCTCGGGATGATCTGCATCGCAGGCGTTCAACTCCTGCCATTCGGAAATGCGGGCATTTCGCCTGATCTTTTGAATACACCGGCCGTCCACGCCCTATCGCTGGATCCGTATGCGACCCGATTTTTGCTCATTCGTATGGTTATCGCCTTTGTTTTCTTTGCTGCTGCTCTTGCATTTATCGACAGCCGCAAGCGACTCAAAACCATTGCTCTAATGATCGTCATCTTTGGCGGTTTGATGGCATTCACCGGTATATTGCAACGGCTTGCAAGCCCGGATGCGATCTACGGATTACGTCCGACACCGCAGGCAATTCCGTTCGGACCATTCGTCAATCAGCACCATTTCGCGGCGTTCATGGAAATGACGGCGGGACTGACGCTTGGACTTCTGTTGGGCGGTTCTGTAAAGAAGGACAAAACTGCGTTGCTCGGTATCGCGGCAGCCTTGATGGGGATCGCGATCATTATGACTGGCTCGCGGGGGGGTTTTTTAGGCGTTCTGGGCGTTATAGGTTTTGTATTTGCGGCCCGCTTCTTTTCCGCCAGGCGCGGTTCGAATGAAACCGCGAAACCGTCATCCATGTTGGGGCTTGTCGCGGGAAGCGCGGCTTTGCTTATAGTCGTTGCCGGTACGGTGTTATTTCTCGACGGCGGCGGGCCGTTGTTCCGCGGTCTTGGGTTCCAGGACCAGCAAACTGACATTACGAGCGGAAGATCGCATTTTTGGGGCGTGGCCTTGCAAATATTTTATGACAACCCGATCATCGGGGCCGGGTTTGACGCATTCGCCGTCGCGTTCAGCAAATACGATACATGGAACGGCTTTTTCCGGGTCGAGCAGGCGCATAACGATTATCTCCAGATGCTGGCCGACGCCGGTATTTTGGGATTTGCATGTGTGGCCGCGTTCATTTTTCTTTTTTTTAGGCGAGGCCTGGCCGTGATCAACAACTCGACCCATACTTTTCGAAAAAGCGTGGCGGTAGGGTCAATGGCCGGATGTTTCGGCATTCTGATCCACAGTTTTTTCGACTTTCCGCTGCGGACATATTCGAATGCTTTTTTCTTTTTGCTTTTGGTTGTGCTGGCGACGGCCGCGGTCGGAGAAGAAAGGAAAAAGGACGTTTGATGCAGGGACGATCAGCGAACGGTAACGACTATTTCTCGTTTTCCGCACGGGGATTCGAACGTTACCTGATACATGCCTTCCGCCGTGCTTACTGATTTTATGACGTAGAAACGTCGCCCCGAAATTCCCGCGATCTCGGGCTCGGCTATTACGTCTACATCTTTCGGGCTGCTCGACGTTGCGACAACGTCCTTAAAATCTCCGTCGCCGTCGAAGCTGACGAGAATTCCGAGACTGCCTCCGCCGTTGATTAGCGAAACCTTATCCTGGCTCAGCTCAAGTGAGCATTGCGTTTCTGCCTTTATCTCCTTTCCGTCCACGATCCGCAGGCGTGAAGCTCCGGATGAAACGGCGTCATCGACTCGGTTTTTCGGCTTTTCAGGACTTGGATCGGTTTCGCTTTTCGCTGCGTCGGTTTCCACTGGCTTATCGGCCTCTTTCGTCGCCGATTTCGGGACCGCACCGCTGGGAACCTTAATTATCACCGGTTCGAACAGCTCTTTAGTATTTGCTGCTTGCTCCCCTTTTCCGACAGGATCATCAACTATGACCGTTGGTTTTTTCACTTGGGAGATCTCGGCTTTGAGGGCGGAACTCGGATCAACTGGCTTTTCCGTCGGAGGTTCGATCTTAGGCTTAGTTTCATCGGCCGGTAATGGATCCCTGAACAGATTCTTCGGTTCATCCGCCGGCGGTTCCGCTTTGGCCGGAACCTCGACATTTGGTTGAATCTGCTTCGACGGCGCCCCTACTTTTTCACCAGCTTTGTCGTTTGTCGCCGGAGTTGCCGAGACAGATGCGGATTCGGTTTGCGAATCCGGCTCTGTCTTTTTCAATGTTTCGGGGGCAGGCGAAACCTGCGGAGTGTCTTCCGATCGTTTTGTTTCAGATGGGTTGATCTTGATCTCCGAATTTTCTTCGGAGATCTTGGCGCTGTCAACTTTCGGTTGGCTTTCGTCAGCAGCTTTTGGAGGGACCTCGGCTACTAACGCTTTTGTATCGTCCTTCTTATCGGAGATCGGGGCGTCGACGACTTTCTCCGCAGTCTTTGTCGGAACCTCGACAACTTGTTTTCTTGGGTCACTTTCCTTTTTGGAGGTTGAAGCCGTTTCGACACGGGGCTCGCCAGTCTCGGCGGACTTAACGGGAATATTGGCCACTTGTGCCCTTGCGTTGCTCTTTTTGTCCGAATCACTTTCGGCTTTCGGCTCGGCGGTTTCTACAGTTTTCAAGGGAACATCCTCGGATCGATTCACCGCGTCGCTCTGTTTACCCGGAGGCGAAACGTTTTCCATCTTCGGGTCGGTCGTCTCGGCGGACTTTGCCGGAGCGTCAGCTATCTGATCTTTGGTATCGGCTTGTTTATCGGGTGTCGCGGACTCTTCGGCCTTGGCTTGACTGGCCTCGACTGTCTTGGTGGGAATTTCCAGAGCCAGCCCATTTGCGGCAGAGACAGGCTTTTCCAGGGTCTGCACGCGTGCCGTTTCAACCTGTTTCGCATCTGTTTCGGGCGGCTTCATTGCGTTGGACGCAACAACGGCCGGCAGCGGATTCGCCCCGATCTTCGCTTCCAGCCCGTCCGTACTGCCGTGCAATTTCTTATACAGCGTCTCGACCACGCCATACCTCAACGCGTTGGGCCGGTCTGTTTTGTAGCTTTGAATGTAGCTGTCTAGGGCCTCTTTGTCCTTACCGTCGGCTTCGAGTGCGGCACCGAGCCTCCACATGCTCGAACGCCACCAGGCGCTTTTATCCGGCAAAACGCTTATCGCACGGCGTAGGCGGACAACCGCTTCCGGATAACTTTTTTGTTGATAGAGCGTCCAGCCGGTAAGCTCCTCGATTCGGCCGCGCAGGATCGCCGAAAGCGTTTGACGGGGCACTTCCGGGACCACGATTATTTCATTTCTGGCGAATGCGATGGTACGGCTCTCGTATAGTTCGCTCGCCATCACAGCCGCGGCGGGTGTCGGGACTTCCAGTCCGGCATCCGCATTTCCAATGGCGGCCTTAACCAGCTCCAAAACTTTTGGAAGAGCGATATTTTTCTGAAGCAAGACCGTCGCCGAATACAATTGCCGGTGTAGTTTCATCTTGTCATCGCCTTTGACGAATTCATCGGTGAGCACGGAGAGTTCTGCTTCATCCCGTGCATCGGTGGCAAGCTTCTGGTTAATTTCGAACAATAGCTTCAGTTTAGCCGCATTTTCGAGATTGTCAGCGGCGACCGGTTCAAAAATGCTCGCCCGACATTCATAGGCGATCAAATCTGCAAAACTCTTTTCCTCGCGTGAAACCCGGCCGCCCAATCTCGTTTGGATCATCCCGTCCTTCATCGAAAAGCTTTTCTGTAATTCCTCGACCGCCTCCCGATAAAAGCCGGCCATAAGCCGGGCCGAGGCTATTTCATATTCGAGAGTCGGAAAGTCGCCGTATTGGCGAGCCATTACCAAAACCCGCTCGGCTTCGACCGGCCTCTTCTGGCTCATAAGGCCGCGAGCCAAGGCAATGTGGCCCCAAATGTATCGCGGCTCGATCTCGACNNAATCATTCGCGGCATACCAATACGCCGCACCCGCCAATAAATTCAAATTCAGCGGGGTTTGTTCGAGCGATCGTGTCATTTCACTCTCAGCTTCGGTTTTTTTACCTTCACCGAAAAGTGAGAGTATCAGCCCGGTTTTCGCTGCCCCATCGGTTTCGTTTGCCGAGACGATTTCCCGGTACAATGCGGCCGCTTCGTCCGGTTTTCCGAGTGCCCGCTTCATTTCGGCAAGACCCCTCTTTGACGCCGCCGAACTACGATCGAGTTCGAGAGCTTTGGAATATGCAGCCGCCGATTCTTCAATGTCGAAATTCAGGCGATGTGCGAGCCCAAGAGTCTGATAAGCGGCCACGGAATTCGGATCGACGCCAATGGCTTTTTCAGCAAGGCGTTTAGCGTCCGAACCGCCTTCTATACCGAGATAAAACGTTGCCAGGCTAAGAAGCTGCTTTGAGTTGCCGGCCGCCTTTTTCTCGATAGCTTCGGCGACCTCGATGCCGGCGGCACGCTGATCGCGATAAAAAAGATTTGCCGGGAATTTTGACACGATCTCGTTGAACAACCTTTCAGGGATCGGTGTCGGAGCCTCGGCCACTGCAAGCTTGAAAAGCGCGATGCCCTCGCTGTTCTCGTTGGCCTGAAGTTTTTCGTCGCCGAGAATTGCGCGGGCCGTAACAAGTGATTCGGCTGCCCGGGCTTGATATTCGGATTTGGGAAAATCGTGAATGAATTTCTTTAGAGCCGACGCTCTTTCGGCCACTGAAGTTAGAGCGAGAGCGGCCTCCAATTTCGCCTTCTCGACTTCGGTGTCAACCGGAGCAGGTGTCGGTGTTGCCTTCGGCTTCGGCTTTGAGGCTGTCTGCTTGCTTGGCGCAGCCGATTTCGGCTTCGGCTTTGAAGCGGTCTGCTTTGCTGGCGTGGCCGCCTTTTTCGACAGCGTAGCCTGCTTTTTCGTCGATTCCAAAGCGATCTGCTTTGCTGGAGTCGCTGGTTTGGTTGCCGGACGCAGCGGTTTTTGGCCAAAGGCAGAGCCTGCCATAAACACCACGAAAACCACTAATAAAGACTTATTCATAACGCCTGAACGAAGGACGAACACAAGGCTTTTTCCGGAATAGCCGCGAATCATGCGCTCAACGTACCAAATAATATCACGAAATTGCATTTATCGCCTTTGGGTTCTATCCTCAATCGATGAACGAACTCGACGAAATGTGGTCTCAAATGCTTTCGCAAGCACTGGAAAGTGCGCGAGTCTCAGGCCGCCACGACGTCGCCGACTATCTCAACCTAAAAGCTACGAACGACGCGATCCGGCAAACAAGTGTCCGGTGGTTGTTCGATACGCTGATCGAGATAGCAAGCGAAGCGAACCGTTCAAATCTAAGCGTCTCGATCGAGAAAAGCGAACCACACAGCTTTGCGTATCGCGGTGCTAACCTTGTCGGCTCACTAATTCGATTTCGTTACGGGGTGAGATGTTTGACGGTCGAAGCAGGTTGGACGCGTACTCCGACAGACGGATTTATGCGCGGCGGTGCGTTGGCATTTGCAAGGCTCACTCATAAGGGAATGCCAAAGGCGAACGCCGAGATCGCTTTGACGACATCGAATGAGGCACCGGTCTGGAAGTTGGTTGAGGACGAAAAGGCCGGCGAAGTATTTCGTTCCGATGGACTCCACCGTCATTTCCTTATATTCACTGGAAGCTAGTGTCATGTCATATTTGAAACGTGATCGCACTGAGTTGCGGCAAACCGCCCCGGGCCGTGCACGCTGGTTAGCCTTGCCTGTTTCGTGCTCCGTGAGGCAACGGCTTTAACGGAGAGCCGGTCCTAACTTTTTAACTTGTGTTCTTACTTTCACCACGATCGACGGTTTTATATTTCGCGCACGAGTACGATTTTCAAGCTTAATGTAGCGGGCGTTTCAAATAGAATTAGTCTTATTTTACAAAGCCGTATTTGGTCAGCAGCAAATCGTTTTCCTGAATCAGCCCAATTCCGGGCGCATAAAATTTGTATTCTTTTTCCTTAGGTTCGAGCGGCGTTGTTTCTTCAGTCTTTAAACAATTCGTAAAGCTTCCCGCTGGCGTTTTCACTGTTTCACTCGTGCTGATGATTTCGGCCCTGTCCATTGCCACGCCCGGCGCGATTTCCTGAAAATATCTCGCTCCAAGCAAAATGAGTCCCGGCATCATCACGCCCGCCCGGTTTTTGCCGTCCGCCGTCCATGCATCTTCGCCTTTGGTTATTTTGCCGTTTTTGTAAAGGTCAACTTCCTCGCCTAAATAATAAACGCTGCCTGTTTGTTTGCAGAAAGCAAGGAAATTTTTTGATATTTCGACGGTCTTTCCGTTTTCCGATTCGTTTTCTTCTACGACACGCGTTTTGACATTGCCGATTTTTCTAGTTTCGTTCAGAACGGTTATCACCAATCGCCCACCGTTACTATTTTCTAATATCAGTTGGTAGCCGGGTTCGAGTATAAAATACTGATTGTGACCCTTCGTTTCATACGAGCAGGTTGTCTGCATCAGTTCCTCGGTAAACTGTTTGTCTTGCGCGGAAGCGGTAATAGCCCCCGCTAAAAACAGAACAAATAAAATTGATATTTGTTTCATTTTTCTCCAAATTGTTGGTTATTTTTTGACCATGTTTCAATCCATCCAGTCTATAAAGATAAATATTAACGGAACATTAACGGCTACTATGGCTTTTTTTCCGGACCTGGCAGTTCAACCTGAAAAACCGAACCGTCCGAATCAGATTTTTTTAGGACGAGCGAGCCTTGATGTACTTCAGCGATCCATGCGGCGATGGAAAGGCCGAGGCCGACGCCATTTTTGCCGTTTGTATTGTCGCGGGTTCTCGACTTGTCGCCTCTATAAAAACGGTCGAATATCTTTGCCTGGTCCTCGATTTCAATTCCCTCGCCGGTGTCGCGGATTGTAACTCGGTAGTTTTTGCCGTCGTTTTGCGGGGTTATAGCGACGGTTCCGCCTTTGCGGTTGTATTTGATGGCGTTGTCGAGCAGGTTAAGAAACAAGCGGTGCAGGAGCTCTTCGTCGCCGGTGAAGGGCATTTCGTCCGGAACTGAAAATTCGAGTTTGATATTTCTTTTTTTCGCGAGAGTGCCGACGACCCGGACGCATTCGACCAGAATTTCATCAAGAAAGAGGTTCGTGAACCGCGGCTTGAGCTGCCCGCTGTCGGCACGTGCGAGGATGAATAGATCCTCCACGATTTTGGTCAAACGTTTGCTTTCGTCATGAACGATCGATAGTGATTCACGATAATCCTCAGCCGAACGATCTTCTTTCAAAATAGCAATCTCCGATTCACCGCGTACGATCGCCAGCGGCGTGCGGAGTTCGTGCGACGCGTCAGACATAAATTGCCTTTGCTGTTGAAATGATTCTTCGAGTCGTGAAAGAAGATCATTAAAAACCTTTGCGAGTCTGCCGAGTTCGTCGCGCTCATTTTTTACCGGAAGCCTTTCATTCAGGTTCGTCGCGCCGATAATCGAGGCGTGCTCGCTCATTGAAACGACGGGAGCAAGGCTTCGCCGCGCAGTAAAGTAGCCACCCAAACCCGCGAGAATCAGAGCAATCGGAACCGTGACGAAGAAAATCCTCCTCAGGCTCGTTAGGAATTCAGTCTGCTCGCGAAGCGAGCGTGTGATCAGCAATCGAAACGGTTTTCCGTCAAGGCTGAGCGCCATTTGATGAATACGAAAAGTCTCGTTCTGTATGAGAACGTCGGAAAAGGGAATGTCCCCAGCTAAGTTCTTTGCTCTTTCTTCCAATTCAGGAATCGTTATGGTTGAGCCGACTGTCGCCCCGTTTTGATCGAGAACAAGGAATCCGTAATCTCGTGAACGTAGGTCTTCGAGTTCTTCCGCAATCGCGGATTCTATAGTCAAAGGCAGTTCGCCGTCCTCGTCAACGGCTTTTTTTTCATCTTCATCTTCTTCGACGGGTGGCGCGGGCAAGAGTCTCGCGGCGGCTATGTCGGCCTCTTCTTTATGCAAGTCCGTTTCTACGCTTCGTTCAATTTCAGCCAGATTATTATCAGCTGTTTGGCTCAGATTACGAGCTACGAGCAAGTAGATGACGGCGGCAAAGGTGATAATTATCAAGGCCAGAATACTCAAGTACCAGAGCGTGAGCCGTGTTCGTATGGAATTAAGCATCTATTCCGCGATCGTCTCCAAAATATAACCCGCGCCTCGCCGGGTGTGAATAAGGTTGGGAGCAGAGCCTTTGTCTATCTTCACCCTGAGACGGTTGATATAAACCTCGATCAGATTGGAAAAGGCGTCAAAATTTTCATCCCACACGTGCTCTGCTATCTCGGCCCGCCCGACGACCTTATTTTGCTGTCGCGCCAGGAATTCGAGCAAGGCATATTCCTTAGTTGTAAGCGTAATTTCATCCCCACTTCTCCATACTCTTTGCGCCGCCGTGTCGATTTGCAGATCAGCAACCACAATGTTTGCCGGCCGTAACTCGCCGTTTCGACGCAGCAACGCACGAAGCCGGGCCAAAAGTTCCTTGAAATCGAAAGGCTTAACCAAATAATCGTCGGCTCCACAATCAAGTCCGCTGATGCGGTCATCAACTGCGTCCCTCGCAGTCAACATAATGATCGGAGTTTTCAACCCGGAATTTCTGATCTCTTCACAAACAGCAAGGCCATTCTTTTTAGGAATCATAACGTCGAGGATGATTATGTCGTAGTCGTTGACAGACGCCTGGTAAAGCGCTTCTTCGCCATCGGATGCCGAATCTACGGCGTACGAATTCTCCCGCAAGCCTTTCGCAACAAAAGCGGCAATCCGTGGATCATCTTCGACCAACAAAATACGCACTGCTCAATTATAATACAGCGAAGATTAATGCGGGATTAATTTTGTACCGCAAGTCCGCAGCGGCATTTGCGGCCAATGCTTTGACAGAATACCCTTTTTTCCGTAAAGTTAAGGTTTTCACTTTCGGGTGAAGTTAATGGAGAGTAATCATGCCGCAAAGAACATTTCAACCAAACAACCGCCGCCGCGCGAAAAAGCACGGCTTCCGCGCGCGAATGGCGACCAAGAATGGCCGCGCCGTGATCAAGCGCCGCCGGGCAAAAGGACGCAAGCGATTAACTGTTCAGCATTATTAGAGTTTTCGCTGCCGAAGGAGGCCAGGCTCAGAAAGCGCGCTGATTTTTTGCGTGTTTATGAGAACGGCAAGCGTATTGATGGCCGTTTCATGACGGTTTTCATTCTGCCGGGCGAAGGTGATTTGCATCACGTCGGTATTACGGCGACGAAAAAGGCCATCGGCAAAGCGCACGACCGCAATAGGGCAAAACGCCTTTTGCGGGAAACTTTTCGATTGAGCAAGGCCGAGCTGAACGAGATACCGATCAAATTTGACTGGGTTTTGAATGCAAAGCGATGCATTCTAAAGGCAAAGCTTGCCGAACCGCTCGAAGATTTCAAAAAGATTGCGGTGAAGATTGGGCGGTCGGAACTATTATTAGCCACAGACAACACAGAGAAACACAGAGATGAATAGTAGTAATTTGTAATTCTAAATTACTCTCTGTGAACTCAGTGACCTCTGTGGCAAAATGCGTTCTAGGGATGAAGTATTTGGTTTTGGATTTGCTGGCGCTTTACAAGGCGTTTTTATCGCCTTTTTTTCCGCCTGCGTGCCGGTTTGAGCCGACCTGCTCGCAGTACGCTCACGACGCAGTGGAAAAATACGGAGCGATTCGCGGAACATGGATGGGGCTATTGCGTATCTTAA
>DLHV01000071.1:38462-52511 GCA_002483395.1 Chloracidobacterium sp. UBA7659
GATTTTGGATTTGGGATTTCGGATTGTAAGGAAACCAGAGCTCGTTGCCGTTCTATCAATCCAAAATCCGCAATCGCAAATCCAAAATTGAAATAATGGATAATAGTACTAATAAAAGCAGTCAATCTCGTTTTTTGATAGCGGCCGTGCTTTCGATGGCCGTCCTTTTCGGCTGGTCTTATTTTTTCACTCCAACAAAGCCGCCCGCCGATACGGCAAACACCGCGGCGAATACGAATACGACTCCTGTAGCATCACAAGCGACGCCCGTCCCGGCTACCCCACAGGCCACACCTGAAGCGGCTTCGTTAACGCCGGACAACACACCAAACCGGCAGATCACGATCAGATCGCCTCTTTACGAACTAAAACTGGATTCAAAGGGAGCTTTGGCGACGAGTTGGATATTGTTGCGGAATAAGTCAGCTAAAAGTGAATATCCGATCTATGCGGACGGTTCGACCGACGCGGATAAAAAGCCCCTCCAATTGATCTCTGAAGAAGCGTTGAAACAAACGCCACGTGCAATTCCGTTTCGGCTTTCGACCGACGATCCAGGTCTCACTAATCTGATCAACGACCGAAATTACCAGATCTCTGTTCCGGAAGAAACGATCACGCTCGGCGATGGCCAGGAAAAGCAGATCGATTTTACGCTGACCGACGCGGGCGGAGTTGAGGTAAAGAAGACCTTCGTTTTCCGTGCCGACAGCTATATTTCCGACCTTGCGGTGACCGTAAAAAAGAACGGTCAAGCCGTTCCGAATACCAAACTGTTGATCGGTGCCAGCATCAGCGACCACGCAATTAATCACCACACGTTTTACCAGATCGAATCGGAAACCGTTGCGGCTGTTGACGGCGATATCAAGCGTCATCAGGGCTATTATTCTTTTACATACGACGCAAATAATCAGGCTACGCTGACCGACAACGGCAACGTGGATTGGGCCGGCGTCGGCGATGCCTATTTCGCAATGGCCGCTATTCCGGCGACGCCGCAGCATGGTCTGGAATACAAGGCTTCGAAATACGAGGTCCAAACGCAGCCGTTCTACGACAGCATTTTCAAGTGGGTGATCCGAAGCGCGAAAACCAGCGAAACAAGGCATTTGGTAACCGTCAATATGCCGATCGCGGCGGACGGCTCCGTAAACAAGATCTATACCGGATCGAAGGATTATTTCCTGCTCAGCGAGCTGAGCGGTGACTTTCTTTTCAGCGAGCCGAACGGAAGCCTGAGGGCGGCTGACGGACGTGCTGTGTCGCTCATCGATCTGATCAATTTCAGCAACTATTGGTGGCTACGGTGGCTGACAAAGCCCCTTTCCATCCCGATCCTCTATGCCCTGAATTTCTTTAACGGCATTCTGCATAACTACGGCGTTGCGATCATTGTTTTCACGTTCCTGTTTTATTCGCTTCTGTTTCCGTTGAGATGGTCGCAGTCGCGATCGTTCAAAAAGGCGTCGGGAAACGCGCCGAAGATGAAGGCGATTCAGGACCAGATTAAGGACCTGCAAAAGAAGGGCATTCCGACAGACGATCCGCGAATGCGCGANNCGGGTGCCTGCCGATGCTGCTTCAGTTTCCGCTTCTGATTGCTTTTTACACGGCAGTAACAGTCTCGGTCGAGGTCCGTCAGGCTTCGTTTATGTGGCTGCCTGACCTTTCGGCCGCCGACCCGTGGCACTTGCTTGAGTTCGGTTTTGCCTTGTCGATGATCCTTTCGATGAAGTTCACGCCGACGGCCCCGGCCGTCTCGCCCGAACAGCAGATGCAGCAGAAGATGATGACGTATCTGATGCCCGTGATGATGCTGTGGGTAATGTGGTCTGCTCCGGCCGGATTGCTGCTTTACTGGTTCTTCGGGAACATCGTCAGCTTCGGACAGCAGATGCTGATCAACCGTATGAACAAGACAAGCGAGCCTCCGTCAACGGTGGTCGTGGATTCTATTCCCAAAAACGCAAAAAAGGTGAAGCCTAAGCTTGCTGCTTCTTGAGTTCAGAGTCCAAGCTTCAGCTTGCTCTTGGTTTACACGCTAAAGCGTGAACTCTAAACGCATATGAACGAAACATGCCAGAATGCCGAGAAATTCCTGTCCGAGCTAGTCGCTGATCTTGGATTCAATCTGAAGGTCTCCGCCGCGTGGACTGACGAAGGCTGCATTATGGACCTTCACGGAGAAGACACGCATTTCGCCCTGGCCGAAAATGGCGAACTGCTCGATTCATTCGAAACGCTATTGTTTCAAGTTTACGGCCGCCAGCTTGACCGCGATCATCGTTTCGTCGTCGACGCAGAAGGCTATCGCCAGACACGCAAGAAGGAGCTGCAGGCTATGGCACGCTTTGCCGGCGATCAGGTTCGAAAGAACGGCACTCCGTTTACATTCGGCGTGCTGAATTCGACCGAGCGTCGGGTTATCCACACTGCTTTGCAGGCCGAGAACGATCTGACGAGCGAATCGATTGGAGATGGACGTGAACGTAGGTTGCAAGTCCGTCTTAAGTAAGTAGAGTTTTTTCAAAACAGGATGTATAGGATTAGCAGGATAAATCGTATTTGATCCTGTTCATTCTGTATATCCTGTTAGTTGTTTATGGCAAATACGATAGTCGCATTGGCAACGCCGTTCGGCCGCAGCGGCATCGGTGTAATTCGCCTTAGCGGTCCGGACGCTCTTGCCTATACGCAGCAACTTGCTAGCGATTCGGGCTTGAATCTAAAACCTCGTCTTGTTCGCCTTACACGGCTTCGCGACCCTGAAACCACCGAAGTCATCGACGAGGCTTTGCTCACATACTTCAAATCACCGAATTCATTTACAGGCGAGGATGTCGTTGAAATAAGCTGTCACGGCTCGCCTGTTTTACTGCGGCAGGTGATCGATATTTGTCTAAAATTGGGCGCGCGAATGGCAGATCCGGGTGAGTTCACTCTTCGTGCCCTCGCCAACGGCCGCATAGACCTCGCCGAAGCGGAAGCAATTCGCGATTTGATCGATGCTCAGACCACGGCATCAGCCAGGCAGGCGGTCCGCCAGCTTCGCGGGGAATTTTCGAACGCGCTCAAGCCGATCAAAGACAAACTGCTCGATCTGATCGTCGTGCTTGAATCGGCGCTCGAATTTGTCGAGGACGACATACCAGAATTCCAAACTGAATCGATTAAGACGCGGCTTGCGGATCTTGGCGGCGAGATCGGAAAATTAGCGAAAACGTTTCAGGCCGGAAAACTTATTCGTGAAGGCCTGCGGGTCGCTCTTGTCGGACGTCCTAATGTAGGTAAGTCAAGCCTTTTCAATGCTTTGCTCGGCAGCGACCGGGCGATCGTAACTGAGATCGCCGGGACTACGCGCGATCAGATCCACGAAAAATTCACTATAAACAACATCCCGATCTCGCTGATGGACACAGCCGGTTTGCGAGAGACTGTCGACACGGTCGAAAGCATCGGCGTCGAGCGCTCGCGAATGGCGATGGCCGATGCCGATCTTGTTGTCGTGCTGCTGGATGGCTCGGAAGATTTGACGGATGAGGATAAAGACGTGGTCGCCCGTGTTGAAGACCTGAATCACCTGATCGTGGTCAACAAGATCGACAAAATCTCCGACGAGCGGCCTGAAGAACTACGCCGCGATCTTGGTTCCGCATTCCGCATTCCGCACTCAGCATTTGCAGCTGTATCCGCGAAAACCGGCTCCGGACTCGAAAGCCTAAAGCAAGCGATCGTGCGGCCCTTTGCCCCAAAGGACATTTCCAACTCCGGTTATTTTGTCAGTGACGCACGGCACTACGATCTCTTGGTGCGTTCAAAGGACGAAGTCGCTTCGTCGTTGATATTGTTCGAACAGAAAACAAGTGAAGAGATCGTCCTCGTCGGGCTTCACAATGCTCTCCGCTATCTCGGCCAGATCACCGGCGAAACGACGACCGAAGACATGCTTACACGCATATTCGCGACATTCTGCATCGGAAAGTGAGGGACAACTTCCACAACATCTCAAGACCTACATTTGCAGTGAGAATTTCCGCAATGCCAAGTGCAAACGCGAGAATTTTCATAGCACCTCATTAGTAAACTAAGCAAAATACGGGAATTCTGCTTCGGTACAGGCATTGCAGTCCTACCTCAGCGTCGGTCCGACACGTTACTGGCCGAGTTAACTCATACAGAATCAGGAGAATCGAAATGTTAGTGAAAATTTATTGGTCGGGTTGGGCACTCAGCGCCGCCGCGGCGATATTACTATTCGCTACCGGAACTTTAACGATGCTTGCCGTCGTTGCCCTCGGTTTTATAGCATTTGGACTCACTTTTATGGGAATGATGTCGGTGCTTCCGGCGACCATCGCACATCCGGTACCTGAAAAACCGGTTAGAGTTCAGCCCGCCGTTCAAACCAGCAGCAATAAGGCTTCGGCCAAAGGATTCGGTGTATTGAAGTCGGCGTAGGTTTTGTTCGTTCTTGAGGGAATCGATCCACGCTTGCATTCCTTATCGGTCGCCGTTGATTACGAATGCGCCCCATGAAACGTTGGACATCGCGGCTGCGGTGCTTTTGACTGCAATATTCCCGCATCTGGTCGTCGAGTCAAGCTCTACAGCGAGCCTCTCTCGACAGCAGGTGTATGTGTCTTCTGCTTTGGCTTCTTTCGACATGCCCTTTGTGATCATCACTTCCCCCAAACGCTATGGCCTATGGCGAAGGCGGTTTGCGGACTTCCGACCTGCTTGTTCCTGGCCTCATCATCTTGGTGGCCGGGTGCATTCTGGTGAGTTTGACAGGGCGCGCGCCTTTATCAGTCCCAAACTGCTATTCTTGCAAAATCCCCCTGTAAGCATAGGTATTAGGGGAGGTTGTTCTCTCGCCGCCGGTGGTACGTCTATTGCATTTATTCCTGGCAAACCTATCGGAGACGGATGGCGATACAAAAAATGAAAACCCATTCAATCCACGCATTTCCGGCAGCAGAGCGGATGTTACGTTGCGCCCAAGCAGGAATGATCGCATTGGCTTTCGTCGCGTGTTTCGGGCAAACAATATCTGCCCAATGTGTAGATCATCCCGAGAAGAAAACAGCGCTGGTGTTCAATAACGAAAGCAGTTATGTTCTGACTTTTTTTATTGACGATGATGAAAAAACCGTCTTGCAGTCGCGAGAAGTGAGCGTGGAGTGGGAAGTCGAGCCGGGCGACCATCTCCTTCGCGCCCGGGCGATCGTTCGAGGCAAAAGCTTTTGGGTCGCGATCGTTAACGAAGTTGTAAAGGGCCAGATCTGCACATGGACTGTGGCCGATCCTGACGGGCAATCGGCCGCTGCGAACGACAAGTATCGAAGCACCTTCGACCTCCGGAAAAGGGTAAGCGAGCACCGCGCTATGCGGAAGCGATTGGGGAATAATAGAGATCGTAAGTGGAAGGAGAAATACCATGAAAGACAATTATACAAATGAAAGTCGTGAATCGGCGTGCGGTTTTTCGAAGGGTCTTGGGCAGAAAATGCTGTTCCTCTTGATCGGCGGCGGCATTGGGGCGACTGTGGCACTTCTGTTTGCTCCAAAATCCGGCGTCGAGCTTCGCGGCGATATCGCCGACGCGGCCATCAAAAGCTACGACGAGTCGCTCGAAGCGGCTGACAGGCTAAAGCAGCGCACGTCGGAATATTATCGAACCGCAAGAGAAAAGAGCGGTGAAATACTGGATATCGTCGGTGCAAGGGTCGCCGCGGTAAAGGACGAGATAGGCGCTGACGCGGCAAAGATCAGCGAGATTGTCGAAGGCCCCAAAAAGGCTGCCGCCGATACTCGAATACCCGTAAACGTCTGATAGCAATATTAAGGGAGGAAAGGAAATGAACTTTGAAATAGAAAGGGAAGAATGGCCAAATTTTTTCGATTCACTAGGTAAGCGGCGATATGAATGGAAGACCAGAATCGAGGTGCTGAACAGCGAGATCGGCGATCAGGTACTGACCGAAGGCATGCCGCTGAATGGGCTTACTGTTGAAAAGATAGGCGATCGAACATCGATCGATATCTCCGTCGGCGAGAACGCCGAGTCTCATCAAACGCACAATATCAGCAACCCGACCCGGGTCGCATTTTTAGCGGCTGATGACAGTCATGGCGATATCGTCAATATCGAAGAAGTTGACGGCACTAAAACGCTAATCACCTTTATCGAACCGATGGGAATCATGGTCGGATATTCAGAGACTGAAATGGTGATGGGGACCGCCTGAATAGCCGAGAGACGGACCTGTCACCTTAAAATTGGGGTGGGCTATGTTCGCACCGAGACAACACGAGAGCACATTCTTGTTTGTTCTGCGATGGACGACGAGGTTCCTAAGTGCGGTTAGCATTGGGACTATTCTCCTGTTCATGTTTGGCGAGGGCAGCCTGGACTTTTCAACTGCCGCATGGCCGGAGATATTCGCGATGGCTCTTTTCCCGCTGGGATTGCTCGCCGGTTTAATACTCGGCTGGCAAGAGGAAACGAAGGGCGGTGCACTGGCCGTGTGCAGCATCGCAGCCTTCTATCTTGTTTATGGCTTGCCTTGAGCGGTTCCATAAGACAGGGGTGGTGGTTTCTGGTATTCGCCATCCCTGGGTTTCTGTATCTTCTGTATGGAGTCCTTTCGCCTTCAAACACCGCAAAAAGTCGGAGCTAATCCGGACCAAAACGATCAAGCTGTCCCAGGAATGTGTAAACCTGATTTTCAGGAAGCCTCAATGCGCAAGGCCTTTCAGCAACATTCCCGCTAAATAAGCCAGCATTGCGGCAATTCCTCCTATGATAAAGGTCACAAATCCCGACCGCCACCACCTAACCGTCGACCACCTGGCTTTTATCGAACCTATCGCAAAAAACACTAGGCCGGTGAGTATCGCGGACGTAGAAAAGGCGTCGTTCGATCCGAAAATGAACGGCGTCATTGGCACCGATCCACAAAGCACAAACGCGGCCAACGTGCTGAGGGCGGCCATCCATTCCGATCGGACTTTGCTCGGAAGGCCGTATTCTTCGGTCAGCATGGTGTGTATCCAACGTTCAGGCTCGGCGGTGATAATGGCGACAATCTTTTCGAGATCGTCTCCATCGAAGCCTTTGGCGGCATAGAGCTGTCGAATTTCCTCACGCTCACCTGCCGGATCAACATCGATGTGTTTTGACTCGATTTGCGCGATTCTGTCATGATCGTCGCGTTCGGCACGCGTGCCGAGAAAATTTGATGCGGCCATCGAAAAGCCGTCGGCGAAAAGGTTCGCGGCGCCAAGGATCAAAACGATCCGCGGCGAAAGACTTGCGCCGATCGTTCCCGCGACTACCGCAAACGTAGTTACAGCCCCGTCTACTCCGCCATAGACAAAATCGCGAAGATAATTTTGATCTGAACCTTTCGCCAGACGGGTTCTGATCGCCTCGGGCGAATGTTCGTGCTCAAGGCCCTTGTGCGTTGATTCGACACTCATATCTCACGCCACATCTATATCTCGTCCGCGATCTTCGCCATCGCCAAAGGTGCGAACAGCATGACGAGCAGGCCCAACGGCATCAGTCCGCCGTGCGGCAAATTGTAATCCGTGGCGATACGTTCCCACGAAAGATCCATGGCAAAGCGTCCGATAAAAAGCTCGAAACCTACTGTAAGAACTACCCACATAATCCCGACGATAATGAAATCCAGCATGCGGGAAGCCTTGATCCACCGGACGAATACAAAGGTGATCGCGACTATGAGTATCGCTCCAATAAATACAGATATCTGCCTTGCCCTGAAATCGCCGATCAAAGGTTCAAGCACAAGGCTTCGAACGATGCCATGCAAGGATTCGACGAGCATAATAATGAGCCAGACAATAAATCCGCGGGCCATGATATGCATAAAGTGTTACGGTTTCCGAACCACCAGAACCGAGCAGCGCGCGTGGTGTACAACCGCGTCGGAAACGGATCCGAGCATCCTTCCCCAAAAACCCCTGCCGTGGCAGCCGACTACGATTAGGTCAGCTCCCCAACTTACAGCCAGGTCGACGATCTCCTTTTCCGGCGGTCCTTTCACTATTTCTATTTTTAAATCGGGTTCGCCATCATGAATCCTTTCCCGAATCAAATTAGCCGCCGAAGCGCAGAAATGACCGGCCTGCCGTTCCGCGACATCGGCCATTTGCTGAATATATTCGGCCGAGATCGTAAATGGTTCGGCGGCAAGAGCATAGTCCTCCTCAAAAACGGATACGATTTTAATTTCTGAATTGGCGAGGTTTGGAAAAAGCCGACAGCATTCTTCAACGGCCGCACCGCTAAATGCCGATCCATCGGTTGCGATTAAGATTTTCATATGGACCTCCGCTACAGGTTACAGCCGCCAAAAAAAATTCTGTCATTCTCGCCTCTTTAATACATCCTTTCATCCTATTCTTGCCGACACCGACATGATCGGTCGCAAGTGTTATGCCGCGAATGCAATCGGGTAAAATCGCACGCAATACAGGAGCGTTGAGCTGAATTGGGGTTTGGAGAAAGCTGTCTAAGGCATTAAGGCTGCGAAAAACTTCGCGCCAATTTCCGCGTTCGTTTGCTCTGCTGAGATTATTTGGACAACTTAGCAACCGGTCCGGCTAAGTAAAAAGCGTGTTTTCTTCGATTTAGGTTGACCAGCGGAAAGAAGAAAAGACGGCACGTTTCTTGCACGAAGTAAGGGCAGATAGACCTTGGCGACCAATCCTTCTTTGGAGATCGAGGTATGAATTTAGCGAATGGAGCCTCCAGCTATGATCGAAGTACAAGAAATGGCAAATGACGAGATCGAAGAGATCTTGCAGAGTGTAGGCTACGGCCATTTCGCTTGCGCGCGCAATAATAAGCCTTACGTTTTGCCGATTAGCTATGCGTACAGCAAACCCAATATTTATATCTACACTACCGACGGAAAGAAAAGCGATATCATAAAAACCAATCCTCAGGTTTGCTTACAGGTCGAAGACGTAATCAATAGCGGCAACTGGCGAAGTGTTGTCGTTAACGGTATTGCCGAGCAAATCACAGACAGAAATGAGCGGGAGGAAATACTTAAGCTAATTCTCGAGACTAATCCAACCCTTACACCGGCCATTAGTATCCGATGGATGGACAACTGGGTGCGCGAAAACCGCGAAATTGTTTACAGAATTAAGCCCGATACGATAAACGGCAGGTCCGCCGTTAGCGTCGAATCAAAGGCCGCTCTTGCCCAACCAAGCAATAAGCTACACGATCATCCTTTTTGAGGTCGACGGAGGTTTGAAATGAAGATATTAATTGCCACCGATGGTTCCGAATATAGCCGGGTTGCTGTTAACGCCTGCTGCGACCTGATCGGTTTGGAAAAGAATATGTCGGTAAGGGTCGTTGCCGTGTACCAGCCGCAGGTTCCGATGGCGACCGAACCATTCGCGGTTTCCGCTGAGCATTACCATAAGCTTGACGAGATCGCCAATGAAAACGCGAAAATCGCAACGGAAGAGGCTGTTGAATTGATACGCAAACTGACCGGGAATGCTGAGCTTGATGTAACGACGGTCGTTGCTCTCGGCCGGCCGGCGGAGATGATCGTCGAGGCTGCGAAAGAGTGGGGCGCGGATCTTGTTGTTGTCGGGTCTCACGGCCGGGGCTTTTGGGGAAGGCTTACGCTCGGTTCCGTGTCCAACGCAGTTGTGCATCACGCTCCGTGTTCGGTGCTAATAGCCCGGGCGTAGTATGTAGAAATACGCACCCGCTTATTTCATCACGACCGGTCGGACCCATTTTTAAGGAGTCAAAACAATGGCGAGGATATTGATACTTGGCGGTGGATTTGCCGCGGTTGCCGCGGCTGAGATGCTCTCGGATGCTGCCAGCGATCATCACGAGATAACTCTCGTATCCAACAGCCACGACTTTACGTTCTTCCCTGCCCTGGTGCCGCTTGTGTTCGGCAATTTCAAACCCGACGAGGTTCATTTTGACATGCGACCGAAGCTTGTCGACCGGCACATTCGGTTTGTCGAGGGTGAGGTCATCGGGATCGAGCCCGATCTTCGCAGGGTGAGGATCAATGGTGACGATATCGAAGGCTTCCTTCATTTCGACTATTTGCTGATCGCAATGGGGCGAGGGCTTGGGACCGACAAGACTCCCGGGTTCGTCAAATACGCCCATCATCTGCTCGGTGTCGGACCGGCGTTGAAATTTAAGAAGGCAATAGGAGATTTTGGATCCGGTTCGATCGTTGTCGGACTTTGCCCCGATGCATTTTTGCCAGTACCGGTTTGTGAAACTGCTTTTGCACTGGCAGCGAAGTTCGAACGCGAGATAACAGCCAAGGAAGTTTCGGTAACCGTGGTTTTCCCCAGCACGCTCGAGACGGCTTTTGCGGGCTCGACGCTTTTTCGCGATCTCGAAGGCGAGTTCGAACGGCTAGGGGTTAAACTCGTTTCCGACTTCCCGATCGACCGAATAGGTGAACGCAGCATTTTTTCGAAACTAGACTCACGGATAGACTATGACCTGCTGATGCTGATCCCGCCGTTTAGAGGCCAAAAATCATTAGAGCAAATTATACCTTTTGCGGACGAGTTCGGCTTCGCGGATGTGAACGATTTGATGCAGGTCAAAGGATTCGACCGGATCTACGCGGCCGGAGATATCGTCGCCCTTCCGGGGCCAAGATTCGGGTACATGGCAACGAGGCAGGCCAAAGTTGCGGCGACCAACATACTCGCCCAATTGCAAAACAAGGAGCCGACGGCAGAGTATTCGCACAAGATCGCGTGGGCGATAAATGAAAAATATACGGACCCGATCTATTTTCATTATGGGTTCTGGGATGAAACATTGGACGATTTTGATGAGAAGGTCTTTTTTGGAATGGCAAAGCGAATTCGCGACCATTACGGGCATGTCAAAGCCCAGAAGGAGAAGACTGAAATTGCGGCAGCCGCCGGCCGGAAAAAATAGTAAGGATTGGAGTGAGTTAAGGAGGTGCTTATGCAGCAGCTAAGAGAAGACAAGGACGCAGACCGGCACGAGTTCCAGTTCTCAGCAACCCAATTTCCGGTTGGAGACAATCAACATCCTGTAATCTGCGGTACGTGCGGCGAAACATTCTATGCAGACAGGCAGATGCACGAGCGCACGGCCCGCTCGATAGACGAGGGGCTGGACAACCCGTTCGAATGCGACGATTGCCGCGACGAAACGGAAGAATTAGCACATCGCGATCAATGATGCGGTCCGCAAAAATCCCCGGAGTGTCGGCCTAATCATCTTTTGGTTTGGTTAATACTCCGGCAAGCAAGGTGAGCAATTTCTCCGCCGTGAAAGGCTTAGGAAGGATAGCCGAGACACCGAGCGCCAGCAGATCAGCAGACTGGGTCGCATTGGTTAGGCCGCTCATCGCGACTACAGCCATATCCGGATGCTGCTGGCGAATACTGTGGATAAGTGTTGCTCCATCCATTTTCGGCATCGCCATATCGGTCAAAACCACTGATATGTCATCGGCATGCTTTTTGAAGACGTTCAGCCCGGAGATACCGTCGGCGGCCGTTAACACGCGGTAACCGAATTTCTCAAGTGTTGCCCGTGCAATGTCCAAAATGCTTTCTTCATCGTCAACAACAAGAATCAGTTCACCGCTGCCTTCCGGAAAAGCGGCCCGTCGAGAATCTTTTTCTGTAGAAGATTCGGTTTCGACAGCGGGCAAATAGATGGAAAAACGTGTTCCCCTGCCCGGTTCGCTGTATAGATCGATAAATCCGCTGTGGCTTTTAACGATCGTAAGCAACGTCGAAAGACCTAATCCCGTGCCTTTGCCAATCTCCTTGGTTGTGAAGAACGGGTCAAATATCCGGTCCTTAATCTCAGGCGGCATTCCGGTGCCGGTGTCCGCAACTGTTACGACGACGTATCGCCCCGCTCGTGCGTCAATGTTCATACGAACATCATTCTCATCCAATTCGACGTTCTCTACCGTGAAAGACAACGTTCCGCCATCCGGCATTGCGTCCCTCGAGTTTATGCACAGGTTCATTAAAATCTGGTGGATCTGAGTTGGGTCGGCCGCGATCGTCCCCAGATCGGGCTCGATGTTGTAACTGATGCTGATCGATTTGGGCAACGTGCCTTTCAGGACCGCAATCAGGTCTTTTACTATGTGCTTGACCTGAACGGAGACGCGCTCACCCTCCATCCCACGTGCGAAGGTCAGCACTTGTTTTACCAGATCGGCGCCGCGATTCGCATTTTCTTTGATGACATCGAGCCAGCGGATTGTTTCGGCATCCAGATCGTTCTGCTTCAGCATGTCAACCGACATGATGATCGGAGACAGGATGTTGTTTAAATCGTGAGCAATTCCGCCTGCCAAGGTTCCGATCGATTCCATTCGCTGCGCCCGGAAAAGGTGTTCCTCGGTTTGCTTTTGTTCGGTTACATCCGTGTTTGTGATCAGGATATAATCGGGTTCGTTTTTTTCGTTTTTAACTAGCGTCCATCTGCTTTCAACCACTATTTTTACAGAGTCCTTCGTAACGTGTTTAGTTACGGATTTCCACTCGTCCGTTTCGAACAATGCCGAACTGACCGTCTCCATTTCGGACCTGTCTCCGGCGCCGAGAACATCAAAAATGTTCTTGCCGAGTACATCCGGGGCGCTCCACCCGTAAATTCGCTCGGCGCTTTTGTTCCAGTAAAGGACCTGGAAATTCAAATCGCAGACAAGGATCGCGTCCTGCGCTTTATCAAGCAGCGAAGCTTGCTGCCGAATGCGTTCTTCGGCGAGTTTGCGCTCGGTTATCTCATACCGGATCGCAATGTACTGACGCGGTTTCCCGGCGTCGTCAATGAACGGCACTATCGTTGTATCGACCCAATAGATCGATCCGTCCTTGGCGCGGTTGCGCAACTCGCCTCGCCACACATTGCCGGTCGCGATCGTTTTCCATAGGTTGCTTATGAACTCTTTCGGATGATACCCCGAATTGATTATTCGATGGTCCTCGCCGAGAAGCTCCTCACGGGCGTACTTCGATACCTCGCAAAACTTGTCGTTGACGTAAATTATCCGACCGCTCTGGTCGGTAATTGCGACGATCGCAGACTGATCCAGCGCGAACTTCAAATCGGTTAGCTCTTTTAGCAGGTCGCGGTCCGTATCCGGACTCTTGGTTGTGACTAAATTTGCTTGGCGCATATGGGCATTCAGTCTTGTGGGGCGACAACACTGTAATCACCGCTTTTCTTTAATTTATATCGGAGTTGATCTCGCGAAATATCCAGGAGCTTGGCCGCCTTCGTCAAGTTTCCGCCTGTTCGCACAACAGCCTGCCGGGCAAGTTCGGCCTCGACGGACTCCAGCGGAATTCCCTCGGCCGGCAGCACAATTCCCGAACCCGAACCTCCGCTTACCGGCGTATAGGTTTTAAGAAGGTCGGCAGGCAAATGCGTTGACGTTACGAATTCTCCATCTTCGAGAATCGATGCCCGCTCGATCACATTGCGAAGTTCACGAACATTTCCTGTCCAACTGTAATTGCTGAATATCCTCTCAACATCCGGCGACAGGCCGCGCAGCTGTGTCCCGCGGCGTTTATGGTTGGCCTGCTCGATGTAGTACCTTGCAAGCAGAAGAACATCGCCGTCTCGGTCGCGAAGCGGCGGTATATCGATCTGAATGACTGACAATCGAAAATAGAGGTCGAGGCGGAAAATGCCCTCCTCGCTCTCTTTCTTTAGATCTCTGTTGGATGCCGCGATGATTTTGGCGTTTAGAGCCAGGTCTTTCAGGCCGCCGACACGTCGAAAGGCGCCGTCCTCTAAAACCCGGAGCAATTTTGCCTGCAGGCCGAGTTCCAGTTCGCCGATCTCGTCGAGGAAAATCGTTCCGCCGTGTGCCTGTTCGAACAATCCCTCTTTCCTCTGTTTGGCATCTGTAAACGCCCCTTTCTCATAACCAAAAAGCTCGGATTCGATAAGATTTGCCGGCAAAGCGGCACAGTTGATCGCGAGGTAAGGTT
>DLHV01000071.1:52516-86013 GCA_002483395.1 Chloracidobacterium sp. UBA7659
TCTTTACCTGTCCCGGTTTCGCCCTTAAGAAGGATCGAAGAAACGTCTGATGCAGCGACCCGCTTTGCGAGTTCCAGGCTTTTTTTCATCGCCGGCGATTCACCAAGGATCTGATCGAAACTGAATGCTCTGGAACGTTCCTTCCGGGCCTGTTTCACCTCGCGCCGGAGCGAATGGGTTTCCGACGCGTTTCGCAGGGTCACGCGTAATTCCTCAAGCCGTACCGGTTTTCCGATAAAATCGTGAGCGCCCCCGCGGAGGGCCGCAACTGTATTTCCTACGTCAACATTTCCGGTGATCATTACGGCGATCGTTTCGGGGTCCTTTTCCTTGATCTCGTTCAGTACATCGATTCCGGAGCCGTCCGGGAGATCGATATCAAGCAGCACAAAGGGAGGGTCTTCCTCAGAGAACTGATTTAGTGCCTCCGCAACCGTTGCCGCCTCTATCGTTTCATAACCCCACGAACTCAAGGCTTCGCGGAGCGCCATTCGAATGAAGCGGTCATCATCGACGATCAGGATCTTTTGGCGTTTTTCCGACATTATTATGCTAAGTATAGATATATAATCTTCTTTTGAGCAATGTTAGGTGGATAATGCGCGAGATATTTCACGATAACAGCGGATCAAAAACCGTAATTCCTTGATTGGAGATACATTTGCTGATGGCACGAACCTTGCAGAGATGCACTGAGGGACAATGAAACTTTTACTATCTTATGATGGTTCAGGGTGTTCGGAAGCAGCTATTGACGATCTAGCGTCCGCTGGTTTGCCGGTGGACGGCGAGGCAACTGTCATAACGGTCGCCGAGGTTTCGCTGCCGCCTCCGAGCGTGGAGGACGACGCTGAGCCTGTTGCAAGCGAATATATCGAGAGCATTGTCAAAAAACACCGCGAGCATGGCGAAGCTTTGCTGGCGGATGCATACGCGTTAGCCAAAACAGCGGCGGAACGTGTTAAAAAGACACTTCCGCATTGGAATGTCAAGGCCGAGGCGACCTACGGTTCACCGGCTTGGGAAGTTCTTAAGAAAGCTGAAACCTGGCTTCCCGATCTGATTGTTGTCGGTTCGCACGGGCATTCGGCCATCGGCCGGCTTGTACTGGGGAGCATCTCGCAGCGTGTGCTTACCGAGGCTGCGTGTTCGGTGCGGATCGCCCGCGGCCGGGTCGAGGTCGATCCGGCCATGGCCCGCATAATCATCGGTTTTGATGGTTCAAAGGGCGCCATGGCAGCGGTTGACGCCGTCGCCGCAAGGAACTGGCGGGAAGGAAGCGAGATCATGCTGATTGCGGCCATAGACGAAGTGTCCCCGTCTATCGTTGGCCGATTGATCCCGCCAATTGTCGATATCACGGAAGAAATAAATCAATCGGAACGTGAGTGGATCGGGAGGCTTGCTGAAGGCCCGTTGGCAAAGCTGAAAAATGCTGGATTTCCGGCTACACTTCACTTTCATGCCGGAAACCCAAAACACGTTTTGGTAGATGAGGCTGAGCGTTGGAATGCGGACAGTATTTTTGTCGGGGCCAATGCTTTCGGCAGCCGTATCGAGCGTTTTCTTATCGGCAGCACGTCCGCCGCTGTCGCGGCACGCGCTCATTGCTCGGTCGAAGTTGTAAGAATAGCGGTCCTTATTTAGCCCCGATCTTTTGAATGTCTTCGCGAAGTTTCTTTAACGATTCGTTCACAGGGTCGATAGCTTCGAACTTCGCAAGAGTCTCATTTGCTTTCGCCGCGTCGCCCTTTTTCGTATAAGCAACGGTAAGATTCTGAAGCGTCTGCGGATGATTCGGGTTGAGCGCGATCGATTGCTGGAATTCCTTTATCGCACGGTCGTAATCGGGCTTATCCCGGAAAATAAACGTTAGGCCGAGATCTGTCCGGACATCGACATCATCGGTTTTCTTGGCCAATGCAGTCGTATACCACTTTTCCGCTTCCTCATATTTCGCGGAATCAAAATAGGCATTTCCCAGGTGGACGATGACTTCGCGGTTATCGGGCTTTAGCTGGTTTGCCCGTTTCAGGAATTCGATCGAGCCGTCGAATCGCTGGATCTGGTAATAAAATTCGGCGGCTTTGAGCTGCGCATCGAAATTATCCGGTTCTTTCCTGGCCTGATCGATCGCGGCCTGTATCTCCGGCTGCATGCCGCCCGGGCCGGCACCGGGCACTTCCGGATGGCCCGGAGGTACATTGGCATTCGGCACCATCGCAGCGGTGACCGGGGCGGCTCCCTTTTGATTCACCGAGTTGGCGAACACAAATCCGATTATCAGTCCTCCAAGCAGGCCGATTATCACAAACAAGATATTTTCTTTACTCATATTCGAAGTACAACAAATGACGAACTAAAATATATGCTCCTGCCTCAGGCATACGAATGAAGGCCCGGAAGCAGATAACTCANNAACTCACGCCAAGGTAAGTAAAAACGACAAAGAGAAACGCCAGGATTGCGAAGTAGGCCGAGCGTCGTCCCTTCCAGCCGTATGCGATCCGCGAATGCAGAAAACCCGCGTATGTCAGCCACGCAACCAACGCTCCTGTTTCCTTGGCGTCCCATCCCCAGTAACGGCCCCACGATTCATTCGCCCAAACGGCACCCGTGATCAGAAGCAGTGCAAGACCAGCAAACGCAACACCGGCTAATTTATACATCAGGCCGTCAAGAGTTTCGGCGGATGGCAGTGCCTCGCGGATCTTTTCCGTCTTGAAGCTGAATAATACGATGAAGAACGTTCCGGCAAAGGCGGTGATAAGGGCAGCTAGTTCGACCGGATTTGCGTTCAAGCTAAGATGCAGCTTCGATGCGTTCTCCGTTATCCATTTGCTCGATATATCGAACAACTGCTGCGAACTCATTAAATTGATCTGTGCCTGGGGGACGTCTTCCTGCTGGAGCATCCAAACCGCGAACCGTTCATACTGCAACGTTCCGATATGATCCACAACGCTTCCGATAGTTTTGATCTGGTATACCAGCATTCCGATCCCGGCCGCCTGCACGAGAAGTGCAGCCTGCATAAGACGGTTGCCGATCTTCCGGGCCTTTTCATCCACGTTTGAAAAATATGAAGCGTAGGCGGCAATTCCACCGATCATCAATGCCGCTGCAAGCACCAAAAGCCACCCAACGTATGGAATATCGGCACGCAACGCGAGCGACATACGCGAATTTCCGACAAACGTCGATGCTGTGTATGTTCCAAATGAAGCGGGATTAAATACACTGAATTTACTGATCGTCGCGAACACGGCAAAGGCGAAAACACTCGTCCAGACGGCCATTTTTTCGACCTTTAATCCATCCTTCAGCAGGTAAAGCACGGCTGCGGCAAAACATACCAGGGCGACGCCGTAACTGAGCGACGCGATGCCGACATGGATCGGCCGCCAGTACGAATCAAGCACCGGCGGGAGATCGATGAATTCGCTGCCGATGAACCGGGCAAGCACAAGAATTATAGCGGCCAGCGGAAGCGAAATACCGGCAAGTAGACGGAAATGCTGACGCCGCATCACAAGCAGCGTCGTCACGCCGGCGCCGAACGCGAAGGCGAGGCTGAGGTCATAAAGATTGGCGAAAGGCACATAACGGAAAACCCACGGCATGTCCGCCGCGTTGCTTCCCTGGCTCGTAAATATCTGGAGTTCGCGGTCGTACGCCGAAGCCCAGCGGACAAGCCAGCTTGACAGATTGAAGAACACGCCAAGCGTTGCCGCCCAAAGACCGAGTTTCTCGGCAAATTTGAAGGGAGCGTAGAAATTCGTCAAGTAGAACACCGCAGCTATCAGGTACGATGCGAGTGCGAGCATCATCAACGCCCCATCCGAGATAAAGCGGTCGACACCGATCGTCACTCTCGCGAATAACATTACTGCCGAACCAATAATCACGATAAGGAACGGAATAAATGATTGAAAGCGCGCGAGGCCTTCGCCATCACCGTCTTTCTCATCGGATATCAAAACAGGTTGTTCCATTATTTGCTGACTCATAAACTTTCTTCTCCCTTGATCTGCTTTTGCAAACTTTTTGCAAAGCGGCTTAATTTTTCGTTGAACGCATTCTGATTTCGGTTTGCATTGCCGGCGATCGTTACGTCAAAACTTCCATCGGCGGCCTTTTCGATCGCGGCCCACACACGCTGGTGTGAAAAGAAGAAGACGGCGATCAGCGTAATTACGAGTAAAACGAATCCGATATATACGACGTTTGATCCAGGGTCGCGTTGGACGGCGAGAATGTGCCGATCGGACGCCTTTTCAAAATCTACCAATTGATAAGAATAACCCGCGACCGGCTTTTTGGCGACCGGCATATTGGCAAGCTGCGGGCCGAATGCATAGGCCGTCTGCGGCGGATTCCCTTGCTGGATCACTTGCAGAATGGCTCCCGGATTCGGGTACGCGCTTGTGTCTTCGTTCGGATTTTCTTTTCCGATACTGAAGTTTCCGCGAAATTCGGAAAACCGGATCGTTTTGCCGTCAGGTNNGTCGCCGACCCGTCACGCGGGATCACGATATCCTGCGTTTCCCCGCCGCCGTCCGGCGTTAGCCTTACAGTAATATTTCTTGCACGGCCAACCGGCGTAAAGCTCGCCTGGAAAAAACGGTAGCCACGGTAATCGAACGGGCGGTTCATTTGCACAAAAGCATCGTGCGTACCGGTTTCGTCCTTTATCGTGAAGTAAGTCAGCCAGTCAATTGTATTGCTGACTCCGATCGGGCCTTCCTTTCTTATCAGCTTCTGCTGAATGTCGGTGCAGGTCACTTCGAACGGGAGCTGTTTCGTTAGCTGGTTCGTGCGGTCAAGCTCGACGACGGTGTCCAAAGTGAGATTAGTGCTTTCTCCGGGCATTAGAGGCATTTGTCCGGTTGATCCCATCTGGGCCGTAAGAAATCCACCGAGAAAGATCGTAAGGAGCGCTATGTGAACACAAACATAGGTGAAGCGGTTCCAGAGCCCGGATTGCGCGAAAACAAAAGTCTTGCCGTTCTTCTCGGCGATCGAAGGTTTTCTCCAGCCGGCATTTCTCATCTCACTCGCGATTCGGCTGGCGATCTCGGTTTCTTCTCCTTCCATCGAGATGGACGCAGAGTAGCTTTGATCGCGTAGCCATCGGACCGGCACAGTCAGATTCGGTTTCGAGGCGAAAAGCCAGGTTTTGGGAAGGCGGTCGATAGTTGCCAAAATAATATTCAGCGACAGGACAGCGAGAAGTGCGTTGAAATACCAGGCATGATATATATCGAAGAACCCGAGCCAGCCGTACACCAAACGTTGCGACGGCGTTAGCTGCGCAAAATATCGATCGAACCCATCGACGTTCTGCTGCATTAACAGCATGCCTATTAAACATGCGAGCCCAAGCGCAATCAACAGCCCGACGCCAAAGCGAACCGAGCAAAGCAGTTTCAAGAAGCGCGACAGATATGACTCACTTTGCCGCTCGGTTGTAGGAGCCTTTGCGGGCACCTTTCTAATCGTTTCTTCCAATGTGGACATATGCAATATTACGTTATACGCTGATCCAGACCTCAAATGAGATGATACTTTCTCGAATGCAACAGTGGCAATCACTATGCCGAAGATACGCGCATGGAAAATGTCCCGAATTCCGTAGGTTAAACCTTTGGAGCCAATCAATTGACCTGTAATTGGTTAAATCGATCTTTTGCTCGAAACCGCGAATAAGTTCTCATTTGCGCCGTGGATTTTTTCACGTAAATATATCAATCCGCTAACGGCTCTTGGTGTGACTCGCATCACATCCTTTTTGCAGGCCCTGGAGTAACATATCACAGGAGGATTTTTGTCCGCCTTATCGGCTCGTGGGAAATGAAAAACTATCGTCTAGCCAAAATCTCGAGTGTTCGCATAGCCGCGATCGCTCTTTTTGTTTGCATCGGGGTTACCGGATTATTTTATCCGAAAGCAGTTTCCGGTACAAATGGTATGGAGACGGCTGAGATGTCACCCACACCGCGTCCGAGGGCGAATCGAAGCAAACGCCCGGCCCGTTACTCGCAATTTCAGCACGACGTAAAGGCACACCGCATGGAATGCGGAAGTTGTCACAAGTTTCCTTCCGCAAACTGGCAAAAGGTTCGCACCGGCAGCGATGCCTTTCCGGATATTACAGATTATCCGCGTCACGAATCATGCCTTAACTGCCACAAGCAGCAGTTTTTCAAAGGAACGCCGCCGAAGGTCTGTTCGATTTGTCATACCAACCCTTCGCCGCGTGACAGTTCCCGGCATCCGTTCCCGAATCCACGAGAGATCTTCGACCAGTCGCCGAAAGGCAAAAAGGCTGAGTCGGATTTTGTCGTCGGCTTCCCGCACGACAAGCATATCGAGATTGTTTCGAGCCACAATAAAGCGGCTGTTAGATTCGAGCTGGCGGCATTTTCCCGTTCGTCGGAACGCCGCCTAGCCGAAGAAAGCTGCTCAGTGTGTCATCAAACCTATAAGCCACAAGGCGATTCGAAAGATGAATACTTGACCGCGCCGCCCCCTAAACTCGGCGATGCCTTTTGGCTGAAGAAGGGGACGTTTAAGACAGCACCGGTCGGCCATACGACGTGTTTCACATGCCATTCGGCGGAGAGCGGCATCCTGCCGGCACCGGAGAATTGTGCGGCGTGTCATCAACTTAAACCGGCCCAACCCAAAGCGGATTTTGACGACAAGACTGCTGCTGCAATGAAAATTGACGACAAAAGAATGATGGACTCGTGGCGCCGCCGCGATTCGTCGGGCAAGTTTCAGCACGAGTTCGTGGCCCATGTCGATTCCAGTTGCTCAACATGTCATAACGTATTAACAATAAATACGGCCGATCCGCTGACCAAGAAGGTCAGCATTTCAGCGTGTGCCGTTTGTCATGCGACGGCGACCTCGGATGACGGGGGCGTGCTGAATTTTGAGACCGACTTACGCAAGGCGAATGCGACGTTTCAATGCGTAAAATGCCACATCACATTCGGCAAACTGCCGATCCCCGAATCACATTCGGCGGCTATAGCGGCTGCGGGTAAATAATCTTTTTTTAAGGGTATGCCGGAAAAAATGAAAACTCGTTGGCGAGCGAAGCTAAACTCGATCTCCGCTCTCCGTCTAGTTGAAGCTTTTGTTTTGCTTTGCGGAATTATGTTGTTCGGTTACGCATTGGTAGCGGGTTTCGCCGTTGTAAATGAGCCATTTTCGGAATCGGAGCCGGTTATGCCGGCCGAAACGCAAGACAAGGATTACTCTCGATTTACACATAATAACCAGTTTCACTCGCGACTGCCCTGTTTGTTATGTCATCGTCGTGACGATAATTCGGCCCGAATGAAATTTCCGGGAAAGCCCGATCATCTCCCTTGTGCGGGGTGCCACTCACTTCAGCTCTCCGATCCATCGAGCCCGATCTGTACGATCTGTCATACAAATCCACAGACCGGTGCGATGAAGCGTTTTCCCACGCTACGCAGCTTCGGCGTTAGGTTCGACCACTCCAGGCATAAACGAGCGAACTGTGTGACGTGCCATAAATCGGAAGGTCGGGGCATCGTAAGATCGATCCCGTCGGGTTCGTCGGCACACGTTACTTGTTTCCAGTGTCACACGGCAAATTCATCATTTTCTATGTCGTCTTGTAACGTTTGCCACAAACCGGGGCGTCTCGTTCGTACCCCGGAATCGGCAAAGGCGTTTCGGGTCGGTTTCAGTCACGCGAAACACGCGGCAAATACGAACAGGAACTGTAGCACCTGCCATACAGTTCGGTCAGGTGCCGCACGCGGCCGACAAATGACGGCCCCGCTGGCCTCAATGCACTTTGCGCCTCAGCAAACTCAAAGCTGTTCGAGTTGCCATAATGGTAAAAGGGCATTTGGCCCGGACGATTTTGTTAACTGTAAGCGCTGCCATCAAAGCAGTACATTTAAGTTTTGATTGGTCACACCGCGTAAAATTCCGCAGTGCCGTGAAGATTGTCGAACACTTGTGTTTGTTCCGGAACACATATGTATTGATGTCCAATAAATACAGGCACTTACATGGATAGAATCTTGGCACGGCGGTTGCGGTTATTGATGGTGACGAGCCCGTACTATATAGACCGGCGGGTTCAATATTTGGGTTTAGGAGAAAGACATGACCATCAATCGAATTAAATTATTTGCGATTATACTTTTCGTGGCCCCATTGCTCGCTGTAATAGCTTTCAAGGTAACGCCTACAACGGTACGAGCCACCACTTCGGAAGATCCTGCTGTTACATATAAAGCGAAGTGTGCGATGTGCCACACGGCAAAAGCTGAGAAGAACTTTGACCCGGCAAAGGCGGATGAAGACCTTGCGCAGATCATTTTGAAAGGCAAGAAGGGTGAGAAACCGCCGCCAATGCCAGGATTTGAGACAAAAGGCATGACTGCGGACGAAGCAAAAGCCCTGGTCACTTATATGAAAGCGCTGCGGGCGCCGGCAAATTGAACCACTGAGCTTACGGTTCCGGAGCCCCAGAGCTATGGCCGCCCCGACTTACGATTCGGAATTACCGAAAGGCAGCGAATCGAAAACGGGTGGCCTTCGTTTATTTTGGCGAAATTCTCGACGATAATAGTTTTGTGACGAAATGAAGGACAAGAACGTGGAAAAGGAAACAAAATACTCAGCGTCGATACACGAGACGGCGGGCGGGACGCCGAGGCCGAGCCTGTTTCGAAACTATATCAGCTATTTCGGATTGGCGATCGTTGGAGCGAGCGTGACGTCTTTTATACTGCTCTTGCTGATCGAATTTACCAGTCCCAGTGAAAATCCCTATACTGGCTTGATCACGTTTATCGCGATACCTACCATCGTAATGGTGGGACTTTTCATAACGGGCGTCGGTTTGTTTTGGGAAAGACGCCGGCGTCTGAGTATGACCGAAGCTCAGATCGCCGCATTTCCCGTGATCGATTTAAACAACCCGAGGAGACGCAGGGCATTAATTGTGTTCATGGGCGTCTCGTTCATCTTTCTATTCGCCAGCGCGTTCGTAAGCTATCGAGCGTTCGAATACACCGAATCTGTCACCTTCTGCGGCCAGACTTGCCATGTACCGATGAAGCCGGAATTCACGTCCTATCTGGCCGGCGCTCATGCGCGCGTGCGCTGTGTTGATTGTCATGTAGGTGGTGGTGCCGGTTGGTACGTTCGCTCAAAGCTGTCCGGTGCATATCAGCTTTATTCCGTGACCTTTAACCAGTATTCAAGACCCATAGGCTCACCCGTTCATAACCTCCGTCCGGCGCCCGAAACCTGTGAACAGTGTCACTGGCCGGAGAAGTTCTTTGGCGCTCAGATGAAGGTCTTCAACCGTTATGGCTATGACGAACACAATACTCTGCGCGAACGGCGGATGCTGATCAACGTCGGCGGCGGCAGTCCTAAGGCCGGGCAGGTTACCGGCATCCACTGGCACATGAACATCGCGAATGAAGTCACTTATATTGCGACCGACGAGCAGCGTCAGGTAATTCCCTGGGTGCGGATCAAAGATAAGGACGGTAACGTCACTGAGTATAATTATCGCTTCAAGCCGTTAGCTCCCGATCAGATCGAGGGCACAAGCAAGCGCAAGATGGACTGTGTTGATTGTCATAATCGCCCCGCACACATCTATCAGCCACCGGACGTGGCAGTAGACGAGGCTTTCGTCGCCGGCAAATTGGATGCTTCGTTACCGTTTCTCAAGCGTAAAGCTGTCGAGGTTCTCAGTGGCAAATACGAAAACACGCAGCAGGCATTAGATGCGATCGATAAAGGCCTGAACGAGTTCTACCAAACGAAATACCAAGACGTTTACTCACAGAAGCAGGAGGCGATCAAGGGCGCGGTCTCAGAAATTCAACGCATCTATCAGACTTTCTTTTTCCCTGAAATGAAGACCGACTGGGAGACCCATCCGAACAATATCGGCCATCTCCATTCACAAGGGTGTTTTCGCTGTCATGACGGCCAGCATTTCAGTCCTGCCGGCAAAGTCATCAGCAATGACTGCAACATCTGCCACACCACGATTTACGACTCGGCCGGGCCGCCTGAGAGGAATGTAGTCACCGGTCCTTTCCAACATCCTGTCGATTTGGGCTCACTTGCCGCTCACAAATGCGATTATTGCCATAGAGCGGACAAGCCATTCAAACATCCGATCAATCTTGGTGACATCTCGATGTTTCAGTGTGTAGCGTGTCACCCGAGAAATCAGTGATGCATTTGGGTACAGGAGCGGTCGGACCTCGACCGGCCCTATTTATCTGGGTCAGGAATACAAAAACTCCCGGGTAAATAGGTTCTCTGTTACCCGGGGCGTTTTCATGCTTGATAGCAAGGACAAGGTGTTAAGGGTAGTAAAGGACGAACAGCGAACAATTCGACGAGAGCGCAACACCTCACCGAGGCAATTTCAATCTTTTACCGTCAATAGTGTTACGAAAATCGCGATAACCATTAGTACGCCTGAAATATATGCTGCGAAACCAAAGATCTTTGAAACGATCTGAGCAGTTGCCGAGGGCGGGTCGGTCAATACCGTATCCAGCTTTCCTTCACTGACCAGCCGTTCATACTCGACGGCGCGTTCCTCTTTAAACCGCGACAACGTCATTTTTCCGGTGAAGATCACCGTGTCCATCGGGAAGTTTTCCGGCCGCAGGTGATTGTGGAAGAAATGAAATGCGAAGATAAAGGCCGTAGCCAGGAGAGCTTCCTCGCCATGTACAATCATCGCAACGTTCAATACCACGCCGGGCAAAAAACTCGTAAATAAAGTCGGAAACCAGAGCATTAAACCAGAAAGCCCGATAACCGGAACACCCCAGAATACAGCGAAATAATCGAACTTCTCCCAATACGTCCAACGATCCAGCTTAGGCCGCGGCCCGAGATAGAAGAACCACCGAAACATATTGAATGCGTCCTTAATGTCCTGTACCCGGGGAACCATCGAATCGGGACCGTAAAGGATCGAGTATTTTCGCTCGATGACCGCTTTGCGGATCACGTAAAAAATGTGGATAAGAGCATAGATAAGGGTGATCACGGCGCAAATGCGGTGCAGAACTCGGGTGACGCCCAAACCGCCCTCCATCTGCTCTAGTGCTCGTCCCCAATCGGTGTAATAGTACATCAAAGGCAAGCCTGTCGCGGCCAACAAGATAAAACTTACGACGATCAAAACGTGGGTAAATCTGTGGATACGGGCAAAACGCACAACGTACTGTTCGTCGTCCGGAGATTNNTTTTTCGCTGAAATAAGCTACAAGCGATCTTTGCAGCCACAGAACTGTATGCAAACCGAAAAAGCCGAAGACGCCGATCAGTAACCATTCCATAAAATGACTGACGTAATAAACCAACAGCGATTTATCAGGATCGTCAGGTTTCGGGTGCGGGCTATAAGTGGCGAAATTCGCATTGGCATTTGCGTGACACTTTGAGCAAGTTTGGACCAAATTGTCTTTATGAACTGAGGCCAAAGGATTGCTCGATGGCAGATTCTTGTGCGGTGTATGGCAATCCGCGCAGGTGGCGGCGAGTTTGAAATCAAGAGCAGTCGCCTGGCCATGAAATGTGTCACGGTAACTAGGGGCTTGCTTTTCATGACACTTGCTGCAGTTGGCAACCATTTGCAGATTGAAATCGCGCAAACTTATCGGCGCTTTGAGATGAGAAACAGCAGTGTGACATGTCGTACACGTTGGGGCCTTTGGATTTCCCCCACGAAGAGCGGCGCCGTGGCTACTGAGCTCATAGTCGGCTACTTTGTCTGAATGACATTTGGAGCAGACCGATTCGGCGGCATTTGCCCGGTTCACGGTCGATTGGAGTTCCTTCGCCGGAAAGATGCTGTGCGATCCGTGACAATCGGCACACGACGCGGCTTTGAAATCGCCCTCATCACGCTTACTGCCATGAATGCTGAGGTGAAAGGTGGTGGCTGATCCCTGATGACAGACCCCGCATGTCTGCGGCATACTGGCACGATTTACTGTTGACTTTGGATTCTCGGCCGGTAAAACCGTCGTCATTTCACCGTTAATAGCGTGGCAGTCTTTGCAGCTCGCTACCGGTTTGCCGTTTGCGCCGATCTTGGCATGAATGCTCGTATCGAACGCACCATGAGCGTCCTTATGAAATTGCTCACCGGCCAGATTCGGCAGGGTTTTGCCTGGACCGTGACAACCGCTGCACTCCAGGTTCACGTTTGTCGGAAATTGTGATTGTTGTTGATTTGCCGACAGATATGGCGGCGCAGGCGGGTTTTGAGCTTCTGTTTTGACCGACCGATAAAAATAGAACGTTGCCCAAAGCAGCAAAAAGGAAATTATGACCGCGGCTTTAAGATAAGATCTCATCGGCTTACTCGACAGTTATGGCTACCCTTTGATTTTAGCCCCTTTTATCCCTTCGAACAGTGACACTAATCACTTTTCGTTTTGGTTGATCAGATTATCACCAAAATTAAAATTATGATTCAAAGCAGGATAGTGTACGGACTTCGAAACGACTGGCACCGCCTGAATTTTGGAGAAATCTCGAAGTCCGACGTGTCAATCGCAAAAGGGAATTATTGAGATTACGATTCAACCGGCGGCGGCTCGCTTTCGATTTGTCTGATCTTTAAATAGACCAACAAGGCGAGGAACAAAATGAAAACAAGCGAAACGGCGAGGCCTTTTCGTCGGTAGCCGAGTTCGGCAAAAGCCGATTCGCCGGCTCCATAGCTTTTTGCCGCTATCTCCATTGCAGGACCCAGAGCTTTTTCAAGTTCATCGGCTGAGGCGGTATGTATAAGCACTCGTGCCTGGGTGAGGCCATCGGACGAATCCCGGAGTTCGAATTTGGCTCTACTCACCTCCATTCCCGCCCGTTCGGCCTGCTCCAGGATTTCTTTTGCAACTTCGACCTTTGCATTGACATCATTAAGACCTTTCCCGATTCTCTGGGCAGATGAAAACCCCGCATCATTATTGTGGCAGGATGTACAGACAGAACCTGCGCCGACACCGGCCATGGCGTCGGTCGGAGGGAGTATGTCGTGATTGCTATGGCATGTCAGGCACTCGCCGCGTTGCATTTTGTCGAACGGTTCCTTGTGTGGACTCTTTTGGAATAGCTCGGCTTGCCGAGCATGGCACTGTCCGCAGACATTTGCGACCGACGTGAGGCCTGGCGGTACGGCGCCGTGATTGCCATGACAGTCGTTGCAGGTTGGGGCCGACAGATCGTGCTTTTCGTACAGAGCTTTAGCGTGGACACTGGACTTGTACTTATCGTACTGATCGTGCGCAATGCCGTAGCCGGTCATGTGCTCGGCATTTCCATGACATTTGCCGCATGTTTCCGCAACGTTAAGCGGATAGACCGAGGACTGTGGATCGCCCGGTGAGCGTATACCGTGAACTCCGTGGCAACTCACGCAAGTTGCAACCTTCTGATCTCCTCCACGCAGCCGGTTTCCGTGAACGCTTGTAAAATACTCCTGAACTTGGTCGACCCGCAGGGAAGGATTAAATTTCTTCATCAATCCCGCGTCGCTGTGACATTTTCCGCAGAATGCCGGTAATTGTTGGGCTGATGGTTTTCCTACATAGCCCCACATTCCGTCCTTGGCACCGGCCTTGTCACTTTTCGCCGGATTGCCGCCGTGACAATCACTGCATGACAAACCCTTCNNCGACTTATGAACATCGTGCTCGAACAACTTAACCGGTTCCGATAGGCGGCTTTCCAGGCTCGAGTGGCAAACGATGCAGGAACCAGCTTCCTGAGCCGAGGTGTGACCCGAAAATGTGAAGAAATACCCAACTGCCGCAATTGAAATAAAACCTAAAATAGCGATCGCACGTCGACAATATAGCACCGGCGGGACCGATTGTAGTTGGCCCGGCTTCAAAGCTCCAGAACTTTGCTGATTGATTCGTCTGTCGATCATACGATTCCGTCCCGCGAATTCTTATGCAGCCAAATACCCGACGATTGTCATCACCACGATAAAAAGTACGATGAAAATGCCGATTATATTAAAGACCAGTTTGCGTTTTCCGTGTCCCGGTTTCTTATTTAGAAACGGAACGAGCATCCAGAACAATCCGCCCAGCCCGAAAGCTAAGATGCCAAGCACCTCGCCATCAATAAAAAGGATTTTTGCCGGAATGTACTTGAGTGTTTGGAACATAAAGAGGAAATACCACTCAGGCTTGATACCGGCGGGAGCGGGAGCGAACGCGTCGGCCTTTTCTCCCAGCTCCCATGGAAACACAGCGGCTAATGCGGCAAGTACACCAACCGCAAGAATCCATCCGATCAGGTCACGAAGAAGAAAATTGGGAACGAATTTCATCTTTTTTACCTTTTCAGTTTCCAGACCCGGCGGCACACTCATGCCGTGCATTTGAACCAGCAAAACATGAACGCCGATGAGGACCGTCGCGATCGCCGGCAGCACGGCAACGTGAAACCCGAAGAAGCGTGTCAACGTCGCTCCCGTAACCTCATCCCCACCTCGCAGGAACCTGAGCATTGGTCGACCGATCAATGGAACGACGCCCGCTATTTCAGTTCCGACTTTGGTCGCGAAAAACGCTAACTTATTCCAGGGAAGCAGATAACCACTGAACCCGAAGCCGATGCATATGAATAGTAGAAGTACACCGCTTACCCACGTGATCTCGCGAGGGCTTCGGTACGCGCTCATAAAATAGACGCTAAACATATGTATGAACAGCGCGGCTATTAATAGGTTTGCGGACCAACTATGCACCGAGCGGATCAGCCAGCCAAACTGCACTTCGGTGATGATGAACTGAACACTCTCAAAGGCGTTTTCGGCGCTTGGCCGATAATAAAGCAGAAGCAGAATTCCGGTCGCTACCTGGACCGAAAAGAGAAAAAGGGTCATTCCGCCGAAATAATACCAGACGGAATGGCGGTGAAGCGGAACCTCTTTCTTTTTCGCCAACCCGAAAATTGTATTGATTCCCAGTCTCTCATCAAGCCAAAGAAACAAGGCGTTAGTCTTGGTCACGGAATCAAGTCCTCGTTACCGTAATATCGTCACCCTTAACATTTACCGAAAATTCCTCGAGTGGACGCGGCGGCGGCCCGGATACATTCTTGCCGGTCAGGTCGTATATCCCGTTATGGCACGCACAAACAATCTGTTTCGAACCGGGGTCATACTGCACTATGCAGTCCAGATGGGTGCAGCTTGCGGAAAAGGNNAAAGGCCTTCAGGTCTCCGGCCTCTGTTCGAATAATGATGCCCGGCTTACTGCCAAACTTAAAGATCTTTCCTGAATTAGACGCAATTTCAGCGTTCTTGCCCACCGAAACCGAGTTCTGCTGAGCCTCGACGATCTCCGGCGGAACCATAAACTTGAAAATTGGATACAAAATCGCCGCGAGCGTAGCGAAGGCACTAAAACCCAGCAGATAGTCAAGAAATGTTCTCCGGCTGGGGCTCTTTGGAAGGTGATCGTCCATAGAATCAGTAATTTCCCCCAATTAAAATGAAACCCGAATCTTGAGATTCAGTACATGAACTTGCGTGAACTGCTTTTTGCCGCCCCGGTTACGGTCGGGACGGCAGTGCGTAAGGTAATCGAATTCAGAACGTAATACAAGGAGAGAACCGATCACGACTGTTTCTCTACCTGAAAATTGTCAGCTAGGAAAAAGCAAATCCGATCGCGACCGGAGCACTCAGCGATCTTCGGCGTTTCTCCCAAAATATATTCGAATCGATGTGTACGGCATATGTGCCGTGTAGTTCTGTGCCGGAAAGACAACTGCCGGCGTTGCAAAGGGACTGAAATGCGGCGTCTCCCTGTAGGAATAATACTGATAACCCAGGTTCCAATCTACGTTTTTCGTTATGCGTATCGCCAGCTTCACTTCAGGCATGTGGCTCCTTATTGGGTACGACGTAATGATATCCTGCGGGCGGGTTATCACGCGGTTGCCTTGTCCGCGATCGTCGTTTATCCGATAGCTTGCAAACAGCGAGACTCTCTTGATCGGTCGAGCGCTTACGTCAAAGAAGAAGTAACTGTCGCGGACATAGTACTCGCTGACTCCCAACAAAAAGCGGGTGGTTGGAAAAATCGGAGTTCCCACAGGAACAATGATATCTGCCGTGCCGTTTTGATGATGATAGTTGTAACCGCCGCTGAACGACAGGTCAGTCCTCGGTGTCCAATCTACGCTGCCCGAAAAGATTCGCGCCTTCGACCTTGAGATAGTCTCAGTAGCGGGGAAACCACCCGCGCTTGTGATCGGAGCCGAAGTACCGGGGTTGTCGTTGTCTTTAGTGATGAACGATAGGTTGAGCGTGAACTTCCTGACATTAGCTATACTGCGGACCCGGAAATTGAAGAAATCGTTGTTCGCGAGACGTGTAAATACATTATCGGATTCTCCCCGCTCGAGATCCACGTAAACGGACCAATCCGTCGTTGGTTTGAACTTCGTGCCGGCGATAAACGCATGGGTCGTATTTTCCAGTTCCTCAGAGCCCGAACGCAGCACCGTATTGTTAGTTAAACGAAAGTCAAAAAGTGCTACGCGAACATCGCGGCGAGTGAACCTGTATCCAACATTGAATCCGAAGCGGCGGTTTACCTGATAATCGGCTTCGATCAGATTACTAAAACGCCGATACGACGTAGCGCGCCAAGCCGTGTCATTAGTAATTGTATTGGCGTTCGGTACCCCGGCGCCGGTTGTACTCTGAACCAACTCAAAGAGCACGTTCGAGCCTCCGACATTGAATTGATCGAACGTGAATGTATTAGAGATCTGGAAATCATTTGTAGGACGGTACGTCAAACCAAGATCTCCGCGAGTTTGTGGCCGTTTGGCCACGCCAGGTACAAATATTTCGTCCGAAAGGATTATGTTACCCGTGGCCGACGCGCGGCCGATTAACAGGTCGGATTCATTAATTTCCGAATTGGATTCGGAGTAGATTAGACGCCCGGTAAAATCAAGTCGATTCGCCACCGTCCTCTGGAAAAAGAAGTGAGCGAAATCGGTCGTCCCTTTCACCCGGAACTGCCTCGTCGCGTTATTTAGGAACGACGTGGTGGATGCGGGGTTATTTCCGGGATTAAAGCTTTCGACAAAGAACTTGGTCCCGTCGCGGAACATGCGGTGCCCATAGTTAAGGCCGAGGTTAAAGCCGAGCACGTTGCCTTCGACGCCCAACCTCAGATCCTCCGATCGTGCCTTTACAAAGGAGCCTACTTGATACTCATCGCTGCTGAACCGGATCGTGCTTGTACCCGGCCCCTCGGTATTGTTGAATGAATAGCCGAACCGCATCCGAAAAGCCCGTTCAGGAAAAACCGTGAGATCGAAATCGCCGAAATGATGCAGCGTGTTAGCCCGGTGCTCGGAGCCGGTAGCCACCGGCTGCGACCATGCTACGACATGGTTCTTCAAGTTATTGAAATACCTGACGCGCCTAACGTTCGAGTCAAATTTATAAATGCCCGTCCTGTCCACGTTCATCCTGAACGATCCCGACGGATCTGAACCCCATCCGCTGCTTTGAAAAAGCAAGCTGTCAAATGGCTTAAAACCGGTAGAGTTATCTTCCAGAAGGAAACTCGAATCGAACATGCGTACACCAGCCCGATAATTAAGGTCGCTGCGATACTTTTCATGATCGCCATTGACGTCCAGACCTCGAACACCCATCTCAAAACTTGACGTAATGTTATAGTTCCCCACATTTGTCGCGGATGAAGGAGACGGCGACGGTACCGGTGCTTGGGCTCGCGTTGAGGTCGAAATTGCCAGACAGGCAATCACGAGGCATCCCGCGAACAAGAATAAATATTTTTTGTTATTAGTGTACATATATCCTCCCGGCACGTTATCTAAAAAATAGCCGGCTTGAGTTGGAGCCGTGAATGGCCGAATGGCAGACCGTGCATTGCTGTTCCCGCATCTGCGCCTGGTTATGCCGGCTGGGTGTCTGCGGCGAAAGCTCTTCGGTAATGCCGGTGTGGCATTCGAAACAAAGCTGCCGTACCTGCGCCCGCTTCAATAATTTCGGATTGGAGGAGCCGTGCGGAGTGTGGCAGGCGGTGCAGCCTTCCAGTTTAAGCGGACCGTGTTCATAAACGAACGGGCCTTGTTTATTCGCGTGGCACTTTATGCAGCCCGCGTCCGCGCCTACTGCCAATTTCGTTTGCTTTGTTTCAAAACCGCCATGGGGGTTGTGGCAATCGCTGCATTTCATTGTGCCCTCGAGTACCTTGTGGTGAAACGGCTTGGAGAATTGAGATTTCGTCTCGTTGTGACAACTAATGCACAGCTGCGGCTCGCTCGATCTGAGCATCACGTCCGTGGCCTGATTCGGCCTCTGTTTGCTGACGTCACCTACGAGTGCGACCGAATCCGCCCGTTGGTTTCCAGGTACGGAGCCGTGGGCTGAGTGGCAATCTGTGCAGCCGACGTTATTTCGCCAATGTTCGCCGCGGCGGAAATTATTGTGGCTTTCCTTACCTGCATGACACGAAAGGCACGATTCGGAAACAGCCTTCGAACTCATGTTCTTGAGAATTTTGATCTTCGACTTGTCACCGCCGCCTTCGACGTGGTCCCTTCCGGGCCCGTGACAGGATTCGCAGCCGACGACCTTACCCTTCCAGGCGGCGATTGTTTCAAGTTTTCCGTGTTTTGTTTCCGCGACTTTGTCGAACTGGCTCTCGTGACATCCGCGGCAGGTCTCGCTGCCAACGTAACCGTCCTGTACGGCCAGGATCGTGCCTGAAGTTTCCACTTCCGGTGCCGGACCGACCGCGTTTGAGATCGTGCCGGAAACCAACCAAACGGCGAATAATAAGACAAACCCGCCGAGCAAAGATAGTTTTATATATTTATTTGAAGCCATGATGGTGCCTCCTGGATTAACGCGCAAGAGCAATGAAAAAAAGACTTGCCTCTTGAGGCTTATACCCGAAAATCAGAAATATTAATGTCAGCGCAATCACAAAACAGCCAATTTTCGAGACAAAACTTCCGAATTTTTCCCGGTGATAGTTTGTCGGCCAAAAGCGCTTGTCCACAGCAATACGATTTTCTTTGATGCATCCTGGTAACGCTCATTTAAGATGTGAAAGCTACCTGATACTTAAGTATACTGTTATCAAATGAGCCGTGTGGCTCGAATAACGCGAATCAAGTAACAAGAATCGTCGTCCGTCTTGTTCAGCGGGTAACTCATTGATCGGATAAGGACTTAAATTGTTCACCGCAAAATCATCAAACGAATACGGTTGATACTTGTACCTAACTCCAATACCCCAGTGACTGCCGAACTGATAGCTGATGTCCGAGTCGAATTCCTGTAATCTCGATTTCACATCCGGGAAAGGAAAAGCAGTGGCGCTCAAAACAGTGTTTGCCGTCGGAACTCCCGGGTTGACCGTGGTTGTCCGGGTATCCGCGTTTGAATATACATAGTTCAGGTCAACCAGTAGTTTGTCCTTCATTGCATAGGTGGTCACACCGATGCCAAAGTTGTCTAAAACGTCTCGCTCGTCCCGATTCCAGCGATTGTTCAGGTCCCATGGGACCGCGTTCTTTGCAATCGTCTGCATCGAATTTTTATAGTTTTCGCGTGCGTAGTTCGCATAGAACGTCATATTGTCCCTTGGCATATACATAAGGTCGACCGTGCCGTACCACTGAGTATATTTAACAAGGCCGAAGAAGTTTTTGTCGTAGTCGTCATCTAAATAGCCGACCGTTCCGGATAATCCGACATTAGGCTGTATCGCCCATTGCCATTGCCAGTCAAAATCGTTCCTCTTTCTACCGGCCTGATCAAACATGCGAAGGCCTGAGTATTCCAATACTCCCGAGTAGTAGTTTTCCGGCTTTTTGTCAGAGTATTTATAACTAACTCGGTTGGTAAACTGAGAAACCGGCTTGAAAGTCACCTGCGTTGAGAATGAATGTTCGTTTGTTCGATCAGCTTGCCGATGATGTCTTTCCCAACCTTCCCATTCATATTCAAACTTTACGCGAAAAGCCTTATTCATATCCCAAACCGCCTCTGTAATGACGTTTGATTTATTAAATGACTTTGCGTCGTTTTCGATAAGGACGCCCGCGATATTTGGACGCCAGTATGACTCGCCGTACGCGGCGTAGCCTGGAAACAGGATCTGCTCGGTTTTGACTTCGTTGTCGTAACGACGGAAACGGGCGTTGAACGTCCAGGTTTTCCATGGGTGCGATGCGATCACATATTCTTGCGTGAAAACATCGACCTGACCGTCGAGACTTTGTTTCGGCAATGATGAAGCCGAAGTAATGTTCAGTCCGGCCGGAACGCCGGTCACGATTGCCGAGTTGAGTGTGTACGGAACAAATTGTTCGTCCTGTCGGCCGAAACTCCAGCCTAATGCTGCGGCAGCTCGCGTATTGAATGTAAGGTCGACGAACGCCGAAATAGCGAATGACTGCGCGCTATTTCCCGGAGCGTTGGCGAATATGCCGCGGGCAAATTTCTGCCGATCGAAATTTCCGGAACCGGTTGTTCCCTGAAGGTCGGTGATGCGAAATGCGTTATCAAACGTAAGAGAGGGGTTACCATTTTTGAAATTTGAGTAAATGTAATCAAAGCTGATGCCCCAGGTCCGTTTCAGATAGCTTGTCCCGAAGGTCACCTGATCCGTTACATAATCGACCTCATTCGGAGCTTCAAGTGAAAGCACCCTGAACGTGTCGCCGGCTGCGGTTCCGACTCGCTCGTAGGAACCGATACCAAGCGGTGCCAGCCCCACACGCTTATTTCTTGTCCAATTGAATCGAAGCGACCAGTCTTTTGTAAGCTGTATTGTCTGGTCGAAACTCATTCTGTGCCGTTTCGTTTCGATCCGGGTCTCGGACGTATTTGCATATAGTCCCTGCACTACTGCCGGAACCAAAGCGTCCGGTGTATTCTGCAGAGTTGTACGGATGCTGTCCGGAATGGTGACAACACCATTTCCCCCTGAATAGAAGGTCCGGACGCCTTCTGAAAACAAGTGCGGGGAGCCGTCGTATTGAACTGTCGTTCGAAATTTCCCGTAGCTCCCAAAATCCACGAAATACTGTTGATCAATCTCACCGGCACCGCGGCCGATCGCGCGGAAGAAATTCGGTGAACTTGCCGGATTTGATGCAATACGAAATCTGCGAACGGTAAATCCCTCCCGAATGCGTCCGAACTCCTCAAATTTCGACGGCCTCAAACCGCTGACATCGACCAATTGTCCTCCAATTTCAAAATTAAACTTAAAGTTGTCGACGATCTTCTTGCTTTCATCGGCCTGTGTAGTAACGGGTGAACCATCTACAGGTGACGCCGTCTCTTGTGCTGCGACAAATGCCGGTAGGAACAAAAGGACCAGAGTTCCCACAAAACGGCTCAGACCACAATTAATCAAATTTATTGAATTCTTTTTCATACTCACCTCATTGAAGTCCCGCAAGGATTCATCGCTGTAAATTAATACCCGATGGGTGGTTTGATCCGTGGACTTGTGCATGGCAATTCAGGCAACTGCGATTAGTCATAAACGCGGAAATCGGTTTACCGGCGACCGTCTGATGGCGGCCCTGCATGTGGCACGATTGACACAGCATCGGAGCACGGGCTTTCAACAAAGCCGTGTGATTAGAACCGTGCGACTTGTGGCAATTTGTACAGTTTTCACGCGCCGGAGCATGTTCCCAAAGGAAAGGCCCTCGTTTTTCTGCATGACACGTGTAGCAAGTGTCATTTATACTTGCTGTTTTCATCAGCTTGTCGCCAATGGAACCGTGGACGTCATGACAGGATGAGCAGGTCATCCTCGATTCGCGGTCTTCGTTTTTGAAAAGGTGCGTAGAGCGTTGATATTCTGCCTTGCGAACGTCGCTATGGCATTGATAGCAGGTATCATTTTCGGTCCGTTTCTTCAGTATCTTTGTCTCTGCCTGCAGATTTGCGAACATCGTAGTTTCATTGGTTTTTCCGCTTTGTGATTGGTGGACGCTATGACAATCCAAACAGGAAAGCCCTGCGGATTCGTGTTTACTGCCGCGCCACGTTGCGTGCGTGCTTGTTTGGGAATGGCAAGCCAAACAACTTTGTGAATTCTCTTTGGCGGTGCGGCTTTTGAACGAAATGATCTTGGTTTTGTCACCAGCCCCTTCAACGTGGTCTTTTCCGGGACCGTGACATGATTCGCAACTTTGCGCCTGATCTTTCCATCGCTTTGATTCCGCGACCTTGCCGTGAACTGTGTTTGCAAAATTCTTAAACTGATCTTCGTGACACGCCTTGCAAGTTTCGCTGCCGACATAATCATCTTGCGCGGCGGCTAAGGCAGCGCCGGATGCTTGGATAACGTTTGCCGATGCCTGACTGTCGGCCTTTGAGGTCGTGCCGGAGCCAAGCCAAGCGGCGAATAAGAATGCAAACACGCCGAGCAACAATAGTTTTATATATTTATTTGAAGCCATATGGTTCTCTCCTTTATCGCCCGATATTAAGCTCGTCCGCGATTAAAAGGACTTTCTAGTCCATTTTATTTTAGAATACGTCCCGCATCGAGTATGTGAGCCGTATCACCGGTATTTGTGACCAATGTCACCCGTGGAAGCCGTTGGACGGGCCGGCCTGAGCGGCCGCGGCAGCGGCCCTTGTTCCCCTTCTGTTTCCGATCGTCCTTTCAAATTCATGCTTGTCCTTTATGTACAGGTCCGATCCTCTGATCTCGATCAATCCCCGCTCTCGAAAATCCTTCAAAGCCCTGGTGACCGTCTCGCGAGAACTTCCGATCATTTCCGCTATCTCTTCATGCGAAAACGTGACTTTCATGTGTACCGATCCGTTATTCGAGATCGCGTTCTTGGACCATTCCAAGAGAAGCTTGGCAAGCTTGTCAGCAACGCAGCTTGACAATCCTATGGCCCGGATCTGGGCATGCGCGGTATTGTACTGACGGCTCAATTGCTGGATCGCATTCATTCCGGCGTCTGCGTTTTGATTTAGAAAACGGCAAAAATCGGATTTTCCAACGAAATTTACCTGGCATGGTTCGATCGCTTCGGCGGTCGTTTCGTGAACAAAATCCGACACGGTCGCACTCAATCCAAGGACCTCGCCGGGAACTGCAACGCGCAGGATCAGGGCCTTTCCGTTACGGGAATGCGTGGTTAGCTTCGCGCGGCCCCGGCAGAGCATGAAAACGCCCTCCGAGGGTTGGCCTTCGATAAACAGACGGGCTCCTTTAGGATACGAATTCGTGATCTTGATCGCCTTGAAGGACTGAAGTGCTTTCGCTGACAGGTTGCAAAAAAAATTCGAGTTACTAATATTGCAATTGCTGCAGTCATATTTGATCTTAAAATCGTTGAATAATTTCATAAATTACTTCACTCTCCGATCACAAGCAGCGCAATGACCATGCCGTAACTGCTGGGGCGGAAAAGCCAATAATCTACGAGACGATAGTCGAAGACGAGAGTCTCGTTTCCGGGAAACCCGCGAAATTACCGACCCAATTGCGAAATTCCTCGCGCATTTTCCAGGATGGCTTCCGCATTGCATTCTAATGGTCAGCAAGTGTCCTCAAAGCGTAGTACAGTCGTTTTGCCGTCATTGCCCGTGATGTCAATGCCGTCTTCGTTACCCTCGAGAGAATAATGAATTTTGAGGCCGCGGGCGTTGTTTACCGAATGAGAGTAACCGCTGAACATGATCTCGATTGACGGCAGCTCACCGTCTACGTCGATATCAAGCCCTTTTAACGGTAAGCCGTCCTCTATCCAATAATCGTTAACGACACCACGATCATTTTCAAAAACGCCGAGCCGCGTTCTCCGGCCTGCGTTTTGCTCATTGTAGAATTTTAGAAAAGCCGCCCAGTTATGCCTTGTCTTGACTGCATTCATATTTCACCTCACTGTTTTTTCCATAGCCAAACTGCCGGAGCAGCCGAGTATTTTTTCTTCGAAGAGTTTCGCCGAAACGGTTAGATAATCGTACGCGGTTACAAGCCCGACCAGCTTTTCGTCCTTTACCACCGGCAGGCAGCCGATGTCTTTTTCACGCATTAGAATAAGGGCGTCTAGTGCCGATGTGTCCGGTGAAATTGTCATCAGCTCCTGTTTCATGATGTCGCGAACGATGATCTCACCTGTTTTTTCCACCTTGCCGAGAGCGAGAATCTCAAGCAAGTCGCGGTGCGAAATAATGCCGACCAATTCGCCGTTGTCGTTTTCAACCGGCACATGCCTGACGTGTTTCCAATGCATAAGGCTTGCGGCGAGATCGATCACATCTTCGGGCCTGACGGTGAAAAGATCCGTCGACATGAATTGTTCGACCGTCTTGTAATTATCGATCCAGTCGGGCTGGGTCGGAATTTCCGCCAGTTCCCACTGGTGCAGCGGTAGTAAAGCTTCCTGATTTGTCTTCATAGTAGCCGTTAAGCTTCGCATCCGAACGTTTGCCTTTGCTCGCTTGTCCATGCTGGCCAGAGAATCGAGCATCCACTGAGAACCGGTCCTTTCAAGCCGTACTCTTTCTTCAAGAATTCCGAGCAGCCGGTCAATGTCCACGGAATCGATCCCGGCCGTTTCCAAACCGCGCTTGGCTCTCGGCAGCAATTCTTCAAGGATCAGGCGCCCTGCCCGGCGGCTATTTCCGTCGATCCAGATTATTTGGGAGTGCAGCCCGTAGCGGGCGGCGTTGAAAAAATTGGTTTTGGCACAATCGAACGACATCCTTCGGGTCACATCGCCGAATTCTTCGGGCAGCGCCGTCATTAGTCCGAGGAAGAAGGCGGCGTTCGCCATCTCGTCGGCAACAGACGGTCCGGCCGGGAGATATCGAGCCTCGATGCGTAAACCCGCGCGGCCGTTTATAACGCCGTAACACGGCCGGTTCCAGCGCCAGATCGTTCCGTTATGCAGCCGCCAGGCGGAAAGCTCCGGAATGCCGCCGTTCATTAACGTCTCCATTGAATCTTCTTTAACCGCTTGTGTAAGGAGGATCCGAAATCGCACGACGTCCTCACGCAGGACATCGAGGATCGATCCGTCAACCCATCTTTCGCCGAAGTTAACACGTGCCGTCTGGCGGCGTTCCTTGTGTATGTGAGACCGCGTGTCGGTCGCGAGCCGGAACAATGCAAGCCGTGTTTCATGCCACAAACGGCGGTTCAACAGGATCGGCGAATTCACGGCGGGAGCCAGCACCGCGGCTGAAATTGCCTGGGCCCAGTTGTAATACCTTGTAAACTCGCTGGCGCCGACTTGCAAATGTACCTGAAAACTGGTGTTGCAAAACTCTATGAAGGTGTCCTGAAGCGTCAGTTGAAGCTCGTCCAATCCTTTAATGTGAATAAGGCGATCATCGCCGTGCAGCTTCGTAACGACCCGGTTTATCTCGTAGTAGCGAGGATTCGGCGTCAGATTCGCCTCGGTTAGGTCGGAGGGCTGGATCGTCGGTAGAATACCGGCGAGTACAACGCTTGAATTGAATTTGGCGGCCGCTCGCCGCACCATGCCCAGGACCTCGTTAAGTTCGGTTTCCATGTCCAGGAGGCTGGAACCCGCAAAAGCCCGCGGCGTCAGGTTTGCCTCGAGATTGAAACGTCCGATCTCGNNAAACGTCCGTCCCTGGCTTCCTTAACGACCTCGGTAACGATTGGCGAGGGATGCATGGACGAATCGACAAGAAACATCTCTTGCTCGGCGCCGATGCGGCGGACGTCCTCTTCCATCAACCCGCCTTCGAGCATCTGCTCCAAAGCCAGCAGATCTTTAAGGACAGCCCTCGTGAATGCACGCATTTGCATTTCGTCATATTCACTGGTCACCGCTTTGTCACCCATATTTTCGGTTCCTCCTCGAGGCAAAAGGGCTGATCGTATCGAACCGTCGCCTGCTGACGACAAGAAAATTTTGCTCCCACCGCAGCCTTCGGAATCCGAATAGGTGAAATATCTGCAGCGGGAAGAACCGGGCTATACGCGTATCTATCTGAAGCACCTCGCTATGTTTTGGGTGACGCCGGACGCCCGGCAGCCAATGTGTGTAGTCGGCAAGCCGGAGCCGCCTGATGACTTCAGAAAGCCGCAGCCAAAAGATTGAGACCATTCGCACGATGAAGAAGCCGTCTTCGCCCTGCTTCTGGTACAGGGGCATTAACATCGAGCCGGATTCCGGAGCGCTGATAGTTCCGTTTTTAGTGGACGCCAATCGCTGACCGCGTTCCACGGGATCGAAATTCCTATATCCCGGATCCATCTGAAATTCGTCTTCCGGTGAAACGGGTTCCCGGTGGCGAACCTCGAAAATATGTGCTTTCCCGGTTGCGGATACGAGGCGCTGGCGCGATGCGAAAAGTCCCGGAACATCCTCGGCGGCCAATATTCCGGCGCTTACCAGCGAATGCATAACCAACGCTTCGTGATTGTCGATCGCCTCCGCGGACTGATGCTGGCCGCCCTCGAAACCGAGCGTCACGGCTCCTTCGTTGTTCAGGAACTCGAGCATCGTACCTTCGAGCTGCTCCTCGATCCCGAGCAATATTGTGACGGGAAGCTTTTGCGCAAAATGCCTGTTGCGAAGCGTGTCGCCGACCGTCGCGAACGGAACGCCCCCGGCGGAGGTCGAATGAAGGTCCAGCACGTAAACTTCATCGCCCGCCGAATTTAGAATCTCCCGAAAGATCGCCAGAAGCTCGTATTGTTCCCTGTCTTCGGCTAATGCGTCCGCGGAAAGCTTAGTGTTTTTTCTGACATTCTCGCGGGTCCAGTGCCGATTGAGATCCATGTCCAGGAAGCGCACCTCCCGCGCTGACGCCCGCACGTTCCCGGCAAGCAGGTAAACACGACCGCGAAGTTTTTTTTCCAGGGATTCCAGACGCCGCGAAACGCGTTCAAGAGCGAGCCGCCCGCTAGGTTCGTTGCCGTGAATGCTTCCGACGGCGACAAGCGTCGGGCCGTCAAAGTTCCCTGCAAATTTACCGATCAAGTGGCTTTCAGTTCGGGTGTCCGGTTGTTCGACAAACGCGATCATAAACTGAATCTGTTTTCGTAAAAGCAATACAAATGCCAGTTCACATCAAAACGTCCGCTTAAAAAAATTTGCCCTTTGCGTTGTTTTTGCTTGATTCGTGCGATGCCCAACCACAAAGACAGGGTTATTCGCGGTAAAAAAGCGTGAAGTATCTCACGTTCGTGTGGAAATATTCGCGTTTCTCGACGCATGGTAAGGGTCCTTAAAACTACGGTATTACCGGAGGCAGATGCCTGAATATCGCAAAAAATGCTTGGCACAAATCTTGCGGTTTATCCTTTTCAGATCGACGAAACGATCAGAGGATCAATTATGAAAATACTCATCGGCTTCAACGGCTCGCGAATAATGGAGAATGCCTTGGAAGACCTGAGCCATGCCGGCCTTCCAGACGATGCGGAGGTCGAGCTCTTTTCTGTCGCCGAAACGCGGCCAGCCTGTGACAGCGAGGATTGTGCGATCACGAGGCTGCGACAGGCAAAGGAGAAGTTGGCTCAGCAGTTTTGTTTTGGAAATGTTAGGACCGAATCTTCGGCCGGACTGCCCGGTTATGAGATATTGAGCCGGTCAAAAGCCATTGGGGCAGATCTGATAATCTTAGGAGAAGACCGAACACCTATCGATGAACACAACATGTTTCTCAGAAACACGTGCGAAAGGGTTCTGACCGAGGCCGAATGCTCGGTGCGGATCGCCCGAGGAAACCCGCNNGATGCTTCACCATCGCGGATAGTTATTGGATATGACGGTTCACCGGGTGCCGAACTGGCTGTAAAGGTAGTTTCCGAAAGGCATTGGCTGCCGAATAGCCAGGTCCGCTTGCTTGTAGTGACCGACAGCGCTGTTCTCAGTTCGATCGGCAGGTTTTCTCCGCAAATGACCGATCCGCGGCTCGAGGCGAAGATTGCGGGCCAATGGGCCGGCACTTTAGCCGAAGCACCACTCCGAAGATTGAAGGAATCTGGTCTGGATGCCGATTTTTGTATTGAATCGGGCAATCCTAAAANNAAAATGCTATCGTCAAGTTCGCGGAGGCATGGAATGCCGATTCGATATTTGTCGGCCCGCATTGTCGCGGCAACTCTTTTGAGCGGTTTCTGCTTGGCAGCGTTTCAGCCGCCGTAGCCGCACGCTCCCGCTGTTCGGTAGAAGTCGTACGTGCGGTCACCAGGCCGACGCGAATCCATGCCTGAGCAAACGCACTTTTCCCCGCAGTTCAGATAGTACTCAAATAATATAGATTGTACGGCGAAACGGTTTTTTGTGCTCAAGAATGCCGGCGGTTCGATGCGCAACGGGATCGAATATATTGACAATTTGGCTGATTAGCAAGATAGTTTTCACACGACAATATTTTATCGCGGAGGATTACCGGCATGTTCCCAACCGATTCGGATCTTGAGACAAATGTAACATTGGAAACTGAAAGAACCGGCGTTATCGACGAACCGCCGTTTCGAATCCTGATGCTTGGCGATTGGAGCGGCGATGCGGAGAAAAGCGAGCTTAACCGCCGAAATCCGTTGGAGATCGACCGCGATAATTTCGNNCTGCGTGTCCGGCTCGAACTTGAGGCGGAAGGCGGCGGCCTGACTTTGGAATTTCAAGGGCTTGATGATTTTCATCCGGACGAGCTTTTCAAACAAGTCCCGGTGTTTGCCGATCTTCGCGACCTCCGCCGCCGGCTTAATAACGAGAGCACTTTCAATTCGGCTGCCCGTGAAGTTCGCGAGTGGTTTACCGAACCGGAAAAGCCCGCCAGCGAGATTCCCGCCGAAAGCGAACCGGCGTCTTCTGCTCCGCCCGCGGACAATCTACTCGACGCGATCCTTTCAAAACCGGAGGGAGGCGCTCCGCCGCCAAAATCTGCCGCGTCATCCGAGCTTAGCAGTTTTGTTAGCGACCTTGTGCGGCCGCATCTGGTTTCGGTGGATGAAAACGAGCAGACGAATCTGACCGCCGCGGTCGATCGGGCGACGGGCGACCTGATGCGAAAGATCCTTCATCACCGCCGGTTTCAGCAGCTCGAAGCTGCCTGGCGAGGGCTGTATTTTCTGGTCCGGCGGACCGAAACATCCACAGATCTGAAGATATATCTGCTCGACATTTCGCAAACCGAGCTTACCGATAACCTCAAGAACGCCAGCAGTTTAACAGAAACCATCTTATATCGTCACCTGATCAAAGACGCAATTGAAGCGCCAGGCTCCGATCCGTGGGCAGCCGTTTGCGGCAACTTTGCCTACGAACCGAACGTTGACGACGTCGCGGCATTGATGCGGATCTCAAAGATCGCAATGCCCGCCAACACGCCGTTCATTTCGCACATGCGGCCGGAAGTTCTCGGCATCAAATCGCTTGCCGATCACCCGGATCCGGCGGAATGGAGCCCGGCCGACGATTCCAGCGAAAGTAAACTTTGGGCTGCACTTCGCGGCCAAACGGAGGCTCAATATCTCGGATTGACGATACCTCGAATCATCGCTCGGCTTCCATATGGGAACGACACTGATCCACTTGAAACCTTTTCTTTTGAAGAGTTTATGGAAACGCCTGTTCACGACGACTATTTATGGACGAACTCGGCTTTTGCCGTTGCGTTGCTTCTCTCGCAAAGCTACAGCGAATTTGGCTGGGATCTCGGCAAAGCGTTTGTGCAGGACATAGACGGCCTTCCGATCCACATGTATGAAGAAAACGGAGAAACTATCTTCAAGTCCTGTGCCGAGATCCAGTTGAGCCAGAATGCGTGCGAGCAGCTCATGGAATACGGCCTGATGCCGCTGGTTTCGTTCAAAAACTCGGACCGCGTCCGCTTGGGAAGATTCCAGTCGATCACCGATCCGGTCCGGATCCTGAAAGGCCGCTGGAGTTAAAGCTATCCAGGCGAACTTTATGCATTGAGATGTCGTAGAGCATTAACAACATATGTTCTGTTCATCGTGCGGAAAATCTGTAAATCCCGGTCTCAGCTACTGCAACCACTGCGGTGCGAGGGTTGCCGGAAAAGCTGAAGACGGTGTTGGCCAGATTTCGCAATCGTCTTTCAACCTCCTGGTAATTGCTTTATTGGGCGTTCCCATTGCCGGCATCGGCGTCATCATCGCCTTGTTGACTGTGATGAAGAAAGACCTTGGGTTTGGCGAAGAGATCATCAGCGTCATTGTTTTTATGAGCTTTATTCTGCTTCTGATAGCGGAACTCGGGCTTATATGGCTTCTTCGGCACCACACGAAAATGTCTAAGCGATCTGTTGAAACACCACAACCGACCTTGCCCCAAACACCGGATATCGTCATAAAAGGCCTTCCCGAAAGCCAAGTGCAGCCGATATATCAGCCCATGCAGAGCGTAACCGAACACACAACAAGAACGCTCGATGCTGTGCCCCGCGAACCACGATCGTAAAAAAAATCTCGTTAGACACCGAAAAAACTAGTCGCGTTGACGAATAGTTTTGGTTTTGATACTATTCGTCTGCATGAATAGTTTTATAGGGACAAAGGAGGCCGCGGAAAAGTTGGGGATCAGCGTCAGGCGAGTCCAGGCATTGATAACCGCCGGAAAGCTGCCGGCTGAGAAGATAGGAAACAGCTTTGCAATATGCGAAGGCAATCTAAAACTGCTCAAAGGTCGTAAGAATGGCAGGCCGAAGCCAGCATATGAACGAAGCCCGGAAGAATGGAAGATCATCGTTGAAAAAATGTTTGGAAAAGAGTCGAAGAAAGCCTTGAAAAACAAAAAAAACCGAGAGACCTCAACCGGAAGAAAGCCGAAAATAAAAGCAACGCATCGGACGCAAAATGAATGGGAAGCGATCATAGACAAATTTTCAGGCTGCGTTTCTCTAGGTCCGCCGGATATATCTACAAACAAAAAATACTTGGAAGGGTTAGGGCGTGACAAAGTATTCCGTCGTTGATGCCGGTCCTATCGTCGGGTATATCGATCGAACCGACCAGTGGAACAAGACCGCCACCACACTTTTTAAGCTGCTTCCAGGGCCTTTGCTGACATGCGAAGCGGTGATCGTTGAGTGTTTTTTTCTTTTGGGGCAATCATCGCAAGCCCTGGACGGATTATTTGGGCTATTCTCTTCCGGTGTTTTGTCGATCGAATTTTCTCTTGGCAAGGAGGCGGCCAATGTCCATCTATTACTTCAAAAGTATCGCGATGTTCCGATGTCGCTGGCGGATGCGTGTTTGGTGAGAATGAGCGAAATATTCGATGCGCCGGTTTTTACGTTCAATAGCGATTTTCGGATTTACCGCCGCACTCGGCGTAGCGTAATTCCTTTGATTGGGATCGATAATTAATATGTTTGACGAGAGTTTTGATGTAATTGTGATCGGTGCGGGGCACGCGGGATGCGAGGCGGCGTCAGCCGCGGCGCGCCTCAGTGCCGAGACAGCTCTTGTCACGATAAACCTGGATCTGATCGGGCAGATGTCGTGCAATCCGGCAGTCGGCGGAATCGCTAAAGGCCATGTTGTCAGGGAGGTAGACGCTCTTGGCGGGATCATGGGCCGTGTGATCGACCGGACGGGTATCCAGTTTCGCCTGCTCAACCGCTCGCGCGGTCCGGCCGTTCAGTCTCCACGTGCTCAGGCCGATCGCAGCTTATACAGAACAGAAATGCGCCGTGTGCTGGAGGCGACGCCGAATTTGCATCTTCGCCAAGGATTTGTCGTTGACCTAATTGTTGAGAACAATAAGGTTATCGGTGTCGAAATGCAGGACACTCGACGGTTTTCGGCTAAATCGGTCGTCATCGCCACAGGCACATTTTTGAACGGAACTATACACACCGGCAAACGAACCTTCTCCGCCGGCAGGGCAGGTGAGCCTGCTTCAATTGAACTCGCGGAGAGCCTAAAACGGCGTGGATTTCCGGTTGGGCGGCTAAAGACAGGGACGCCACCGCGGCTGGACGGCCGCACGATCGATTGGGATGCCTTCGAACCTCAGCCACCGGACGAAAATCCGGTCGCGTTCTCGTTTGCGACCGAAAAGATCGAGCAGCCGCAAATTCAGTGTTTTATTGGATATACGAGTGAACGATTGCACCAGATCATACGTGACAACCTTCATCAGTCGCCGCTCTATTCCGGCAAGATCAAAGGAATCGGCCCGCGTTACTGCCCGTCGATCGAGGACAAAGTTGTTAAGTTTGCGGACAAGGACCGACACCAACTTTTCCTCGAACCTGAAGGCCATAATACGAATGAAGTGTACTTGAACGGATTCTCGACCTCGCTTCCGTCGGCCCTTCAGTTGGAATTGCTTCGAATGGTCAGCGGCTTCGAATCGGTGCAGATCATTCGGCCCGGTTACGCTATAGAGTACGATTTTGTCGATCCGCGAGAATTAAGGCCGACTATGGAATCGACCCGCGTTGAAGGGCTTTTCCTTGCCGGGCAGATAAACGGCACGACCGGTTATGAAGAGGCGGCATGCCAGGGGCTATTGGCCGGAATCAATGCTGCATATTCAGTTCAGAACCGCAGTGCATTCACTTTGCGGCGGGATGAGGCTTACATCGGTGTTTTGGCCGACGATCTGATTCAGCACGGCGTCGACGAGCCATACCGCCTGTTTACCTCCCGGGCGGAAGCTCGGTTGACATTGCGGCACGACAATGCCGACCAGCGTCTTTCGCCCAAGGGCCGCGAAGCCGGGCTTGTGGGGGACATGGATTGGGAGAGGTTCAATAAGAAGCAAGACCGCATCGCCTCGCTAAGAAATACTCTCGATCAGACGCGGTTCAAGCGTTCATCGGTGGAATATGCCGGAATATCACAGCTTTTGGGCTGCGATCTTGGCGATTCGATCACGCTTTCACAGCTTGCGATGCGCCAGGGCGTAAAATCTGAATTGATCCATCGAGTGCTTCCCGAAGAAACCCGCTCAGCCGTCAATCTTATTGAGTTGGAGACGGCCCTCGCTGATTCGCTATACAGCGGGTATATCGCAAAGCAGAATTCGGCTACGGAACGCGTAAATCATCACGATGCATTAAAGGTTCCGGAAAGCTTCCAATTCACTAAGATCGGCGGTTTGTCGCATGAAATGGTCGAAAGGCTTGAAAGAGCACGGCCGCAGACATTCGCACAGGTCCGGGGAATTGCCGGCCTCACCCCGGCGGCGGTTTCCAGCGTGCTTGTTTACCTGACCGCCCACCGCCCCGAAATTCACGAGAAAAACTGAATTCTGACTAAATTGTGGTACGTACCACATTTTTCCGTGTGCTGGAACACGGATTTAGGCTTTCGACGGCCCGAACCATGTAACATGTGACTGCCTTAGGGACCATCCCCGCTCGGAAAATTCACAGGAAAAAAAGTAAATTTCGTCTAAATTGTGGAACG
>DLHV01000248.1 GCA_002483395.1 Chloracidobacterium sp. UBA7659
CGTCTGGCCGGTGATGTAGCTCGACGCGTCCGATGCCAGAAAGACCGTAATTCCCTTCAACTCGCCTTCGTTTCCGACACGCGGAATGACGTTGTTCTCCTGGATCGAAGCTTCATAAATATCGATNNGTCCGCAAGCCGCGAATGGAAAAAGCCTGGAGCGATCGCATTGACGCGAATTCCTTTTCGTCCCCAGCTTGCGGCCAATTCTCGCGTCAGGCCGATAAGCCCGGCCTTGCTTGCGACGTAACCGGCATAAAACGGACCGTTTGCCGACGATCTCATACCGGCGATCGAGGCGATGTTTATGATCGAGCCACTGCCTTGCTTTAACATTTGCCGGCCGGCTGCTTGGGCAAATAGGAAACAGCCCGTCAGATTGACGTCAAGAACTTGTTTCCAACGCTCAAGCGGCATGTCCTCAGGCATCGCTCCCCACGAAATTCCAGCGTTGTTTATCAAAATATCGACACTGCCGTATTTTGCTGCCGTTTCATCGACGACAGCCTGGACATCTTCGGGGTTGACAACATCGCAAACTTTTCCGGCAACATTATAGTTATTTGCCAAAAATTCATTAACCGTTTCATTAAGCCACTCGGCACGACGGGCGCAGAGCATCAGATTTGCTCCCGCTTCGGCCAAGCCCAACGCCATTTCCTTGCCGATGCCGCGCGAACCACCGGTGACGATGGCTGTTTTACCACTCAGATCGAAAAGATCGCGAACATGTTTTCCCATAACAATTTCGTAAATAGTAAATCGTAAATCGTCAATCGAAACAACCCTCCATTAACGATTCACGATTTACGATTGGCGTACATTTACGATTAAATATAGAGATGGCGAAAACACGGAAGGAACGGGCGTTTTTGCGCGATCTGTATATCAATGAAGAATGGACCCGGCGGTTTACCGATCTGGTGGACAAGCACATCGCATTAAAAGACGCGAAAAATCTGCTTTATATCAATGCGGGGACGGGGAACCACACCTTTGCCTTGCATGAGAAAATCGGCAAAAAAACGGCGATCTTTGCGGTCAGTGATGACAAGGACCTGTTGACGATCGCACGCGACAAGGCAGCCGCGACTAAATCGGGCGTTGATTTTTCGATGATCCGATTTGATGACGAAGCGTTTGACATCGTGCTGGCGGACGCGAGCTTTGTAAAGCCGCCGGAGATTGAGAAATTCGTCTGCGAAGCCGTTCGAGTCGCCCGGACGGATGGGAGAGTTGCGTTCTTCTTGCCGTCGGCAGGCAGCTTTGGCGAGATATTTTCCCTGCTTTGGGAGATGCTGTTCAGCGAAGAGCTTGGCGAGAAAGGTGCGGAGATCGAGGCGATGATAACCGAAATCCCGACCGTTAGCAGATTGGAAGAGATCGCCGCAATGGCGGGCATGGTCAATGTCGAGGCCCACAATGCAAAGGAAGTGTTTGAATTCGAAAACGGCAAGGAGTTTATCGGCTCGCCGCTGATCGCGGATTTTCTTCTGCCGGAATGGCTGGAAACGTTAGGCGAAAAGGAAAAAGGACGAGCATTCAGGAAGCTTGCCGAGTTGATCGATGTTGAAGACGGCAGCCTGACTTTTAGATTTTCGGTAAAGGCTACGCTGGTGACGGGTGAAAAATCTTAAGCTGCTTTTTCTATTATTCCGAGAGTCTTTTTGGAAACATCGAGCGGGGCGAACCACGATTTTGGATAATTTGCCATTTCGCCTTTTTCGTTTTTCAACCGTATTTGCTCCGATTTGGAAAAAACTTCGATGCGGTAAAGCTTGAATGGGATTAGGTTTTTTTCATCTTTAGCGAGACAGACCGCCCATACCGTATCGACGGAGCCCATGACGGTGAGATTCATCGCGACATGCTTTCCGCGAATACCTTTGCCGAAATCAACGGACATAAATTAACTTGTCTTGGCTTCCGCCCGGCGCCGCAGTTCTTCGGCAAGTGCGTCATCGCTCAATGCCGAAACTTGCGGAGCCGCTGGGCTTGAAAGCTGGCTCTTTTCAGTCTTTTCCTCTTCTTCTGCCTCGCGCATGCCTTCCTTAAAGGCCTTACGCGTTGCTCCTAATGACTTTGCAAGCTGCGGCAGCCGCGATGCTCCGAAAAGCAAAAACAAGACGGCAACGATCAATATGATTTCTGTTGTTCCAAAACTTCCCATAAAATTTCTCGACTAAGATTTAGATGCCTCGGCAAGGAAATAGGTCTTGGGTATTAGTCTTATTCTACCTTAACTAACTCCAACCTCGAAACTATTAAGAGCCCGGTCGCTATCGCTCCAGGTTCTGACAGATACGCACCTCGTTCACACTCGCGTTTCCGCCCGGAGCGATCTAAACCGGTCCATCGCCTCGACAAGAGCAGAAGTAATGCCCTTCTCCGAAACGGAAAGGCCCGAATCGGGTATGACGATAAATTCGGCCTCCGGAAATGCCCGGTTCAGGTCCCAGGCGGATGTAATCGGGCAGACAACGTCATATCGCCCTTGGACAATTACTGTCGGAATATGACGGATCTTGTCAACATTTTCGAGCAGATAATTCTCGGTCGGAAAGAATGAGTTGTTCGTGAAATAATGACATTCGATACGGGCAAGGCTTAATGCCTCGTGTTCGCCTTCCCAATGCTCCATTAAGTCCTTGTCCGGGTATAGTTTCGACGTTGCTCCTTCCCAAGTGCTCCACGCACGGGCTGCCGAAAGCCGCACCTTTTCATCGTCACTGGTCAGGCGTTTGTGATAGGCGGTGATAAAATCGCCGCGTTCCGATTCCGGAATTTCGTCGCGGTAACGTTCCCAAAAATCGGGGAATATCTCCGACGCTCCGTATTGATAAAACCACTGCAGCTCCTTTTTCCGAGTCAGGAAAATGCCGCGAAGAATCAGGCCCAAACACCTATCGGGATGCGTTACGCCGTAAGCGAGGCTCAGCGTGCTGCCCCACGAACCGCCAAAAACGTGCCATTTCTCGATGCCGAATTTCTCGCGAAGCGCTTCGATGTCCTTTATCAAATCCCAGGTCGTGTTTTCACGCAGCTCGGCGTGCGGCGTCGATTTCCCCGAGCCGCGCTGGTCGAAAAGGACGACGTGATAAGCCGCCGGATCGAAGAACTGCCGGTACATCGGGATCAGGCCACCGCCCGGCCCGCCGTGCAGGAAAACAACCGGTATACCGTCCGGATTTCCCACGCGTTCATAGTAAACATCGTGAATATCCGAAACCTTCAACATGCCCGAATCAAAGGGCTCGATCTCGGGATAGAGTGTCTTCATAGTTGCAATGATACGTGAATTCGTGTCAATGCAGAAGCCCAAGCGTGTCAGTAGCCCGCACGTTAGTAAGGGCTACTGACAAAAGTTGTTCCACCAAAGTTGAAATACAAGCAATGTCCACAGCTCTTTATGGTGCGAGGCGGTTCCGGTTTCGTGATCTTTTATGAGTTTTTGCACATAGTTTGCGTTGAACAGTCCCTGTTTCTTCAACCTTTCGGCCGCGAGAAGATCGTGGACAAGCGGATTTAGCCTCCCCTTTAACCAATCGGCGATCGGGATGCCAAAGCCTTTTTTTGGTCGGTTCAGGATCGTTTTTGGCAGAAGGTCCTTCATCGCGGCCTTGAGGATATACTTGCCCTTGCTGCCTTTGAGTTTGTATTCGACCGGTATCGAGGCGNNCGCTCTTGCCTTTCAGCTTGTACTCGACCGGTATCGACGCGGCGAATTGGCCGACACGCGGGTCGAGAAAAGGTGCACGCGTTTCCAGCGAAACGGCCATCGCGGCACGATCGACCTTGCTCAAAATGTCCTCAGCCATGTAGAAATTTATATCGGCGTACTGCATCTGCTCGATGACATTTTTTGCGTCCGATGCATTTACCAATTCGCGAACTCCGCGATAGATGTCAGCGTTGGTTTGCTCAAGAACGTCGCGGGTGAGAAGGCTTTCGTGCTGGCCCGCATCGAACGAGCCGAACCAGGAATGATGGCGCTCGACGATGCCGGACTTGGACGCACGGACGAAGCGTTTTGCCTTGTAGTCAAGCGACATATTATTTGTTGAAACCGGCAGGCTGTTTACTATCGGTTCTATCAGGCCCGAACGGAGAAATGCCGGTATCGCGTTGTATGTCGCCGCCACCTTGTGGGCGTAATACATCGGGTAGCCCGCAAAGAGCTCGTCGCCGCCGTCGCCGCCGAGGGCGACAGTGACGTGCTTACGGACAAAACGCGCAAGAAGATAGGTCGGTATCAGCGAGCCATCGGAAAGCGGTTCGTCAAGCCATGTGCCGATCTCGGAGATAAGATCGCCCGCTTTTTCGGCACTTAGTATTTCTTCGTAATGCTCTGTGTCTAAATGCTTTGCGACCTGCCGGGCAAACTTCGATTCGTCGAACGAATCTTCTTCGAAACCGATCGAGAACGTTTTAACCTTTTCAGTAGCGTGCCGGGTGGCGAACGCGGCGACGGTTGAGGAATCGATGCCGCCCGAAAGCAGAATGCCGAGCGGTACGTCGGAAACCAGACGCATGCGAACGGCGTCGGATAGCAGATCGCGGAGTTCATCTGCGGACTCGGACAGCGAGGCGGAAACACGACGGAGTGTGCCTGTTCCGTTAGCGCCCGATTTCGCCCTTACTAACGTGCGGGCTTCTGCATCCTGCCGCCACGATATATCCCAATATCGCCGTGTTTTTACTTCGCCGTTCTCCACGGTGAGAATGTGTGCAGCGGGGAGTTTGTGAATGCCTTTAAAGATCGACATCGGGGCCGGGACGTAGTCGAACGAAAGATAGTGGCGAAGCGCGTCGAGATCGAGTTCGGCTTTGACCGACGGGTGAACAAGCAGGGCCTTCGGTTCAGAGGCCCAGATAAGTTTGCAGTCGAAGACGCCGTAATACAGAGGCTTTTCGCCGAAGCGGTCGCGGGCGATGATGAGCTTTTTCTTTCTCGAATCCCATAGCGAAAAGGCGTACATGCCATTCACGTGGTCGAGAAAGGCGTCGCCGTATTCTTCATAAAGGTGTGGGAGAATTTCGGTGTCCGATTTCGTCGTGAATTTGTGGCTGAGTTTTTCGAGGTCGCTCCGTACTTCGCGGTAATTGTAAAGCTCGCCGTTCATCATTACGACGACCGAACGGTCCTCGCTGAAAACTGGCTGGTCGCCCGTCTTCAGATCGATGATCGACAACCGCCGCATCCCCAACGCGACCGTTTCNNCCACAACCCCTCCGAATCCGGCCCGCGATGCACGATCGTTTCGCACATCGAGTGCAGCACGGTCTCCGCACCGGCGTTAAACGATCTGGTTGTGTCCAGGTTTATCCAACCTGCTATTCCGCACATAAGTGGAGCGGGGACACTCTTGTCCCCATGAGGGCCGCCTCGGCCCGAATAACCGTTTCAGTGCCGAGCACCTTGAGTGATCGGCAGCTTCTCCGCCGGAGGAACCGGCGGTGGGGACAAGAGTGTCCCCGCTCCGCTATTCAAACCCTATCTTCTCCCTAACAGCATAGATCGCCTTGTCCTGCGACTCGTGATATGTCCTCACCGAGAGTTCCGCAAGCAGGCCCATCAGGAAGAACTGGACGGAGATCGCGAGCATTACGACCGTGATGACAGGTAGCGGCGTCAGGATGAACGACGTTCCGTAAAATTTCAGAACGATCGCCCAGATGCCGGCGATCATCGACAGGAAAAAGGCGATCATGCCGAATGTGCCGAAAACGTAGATCGG
>DLHV01000236.1:0-168 GCA_002483395.1 Chloracidobacterium sp. UBA7659
CGAGGGCGCCTGCGTTCCCGGCTATCCTCCGTAAAAATTCTCAAATCGCGTAAATTCCTTCAGGAACGCGAGTTTTATCGTGCCGGTCGGGCCGTTTCTTTGTTTCGATATAAGCAGCTCGGCCATGCCGGCGTTATCGTCGGTCGGTTTGTAATAATCCTCGCGGTA
>DLHV01000236.1:211-3176 GCA_002483395.1 Chloracidobacterium sp. UBA7659
GCGAAAGCTGTGATAATGCGATCACCGGAACGTTCAATTCCTTCGCCAGCCCCTTCAACTCGCGCGAGATCTGCGAAACTTCCTGCTGCCGCGACTCGGCCTTGCTTCCGCCGCCCATCAATTGCAAGTAATCGACGACAATAAGATCGAGCCGCTTTTGCTCGGCCGCCAATCTCCGCGCCTTGGCGCGCATTTCAAGTACGGAAATCCCCGGCGTGTCGTCAATAAATAATTTCGCTTCCGACAGTGTTCCGATCGCCCGTGCCAGGCGTTCCCATTCCTCACGCGACAAAATTCCGCGTCGAAATCGTGAAGCGTCGACCTTAGCCTCGGAACTCATCATACGCATCACGAGTTGCTCCTTGGACATTTCGAGCGAGAAGAAGCCGACGACCGCTTTTTCATCGATAGCCGCGTTTTGCGCGATGGTCAGGCAAAGTGCCGTTTTACCCATCGAAGGACGGGCGGCGACGATGATCAAATCGCTTCGCTGCAGCCCCGAAGTCATTTCGTCCAGCTCGCGAAAGCCGGTCGCCAGCCCCGTCAACGCATGCGTCTCGCGTTTCGAATACTCCTCGACCTTTGCCAAAACCCGTTCGGCAACCGGCTGAACATGTGAAAAGCCCTCGGCGGTCCGGCGTTCGGCCAAGGAAAATATCATCTGCTCAGCGTGATCCAATACGACCCGGGCTTCATCCTCTTCTTCAAGTGCCTCGCTCGTTATCTGGTTGCACGTCCGGATCAGGTTCCGCATCACCGATTTGTCCTTCACAACCTCGATATAACCGGTCAGATCGGAAAAATGCGGCAGGCCGTAGGTCAGATTTGTGATCGTCGAGACTCCGCCTATCGATTCGATCGAGCCGTCTTTTTTCAGCTCCTCGCCGATGAGGATTGGGTCGATGCGTTTCGAGCTTTCAAAAAGCGAGATCATCCCACCGAAGATCCGGCGGTGAAGCGGCGAATAGAAGTCCGCGGGCTTTAGCTGCTCGACCGCCTGTGAGATCAGCGAATTATCGAGCAAAATCGCGCCAAGAATGGCCCGTTCGCTGTCGTCGCTGCTCGGCAGAGGGCGTTCTAAAAATTGTTCGCGTCGTGCTTCGGGAAATGCCGCCATTCGTATAAATCCGGGATGAGATAACTAAAAGGATTNNGGATTATTCTAAAGCTAAAACGTTCGCGTGTCGAAAACGATTTTAAGATTTTTCAGGCGGTGAGAACAGGCGGAGGTCGAGGTGTGGCTTGCAAACCGGCGAATGCCAAGCGGATATCAAAAAAGAGGGTTGGCCGAAATTCCCCAATTCGTCCATCCCTCTCAGGCAGCGACTGCTGCCGATTTGTCCCCAAACAATCTTTGATCGTTATACCGCCGTCTTGCCGACATTCGTCCGGGCACAATACTTGCAAGTCACCGGATTTTCAATCCTTCAATGACGACGGCGTAAGTCGAACTTAATCTATCGGGTACGGCGTGTATGTGCGTTTTCGCACGTATGAATAGGAATATTTGTGCAAAACAAAAGAAATCTTGTTCGCTCGACGCAAAAAAACGAAAAGCGCCGGTCACGACAGATGAGCCGAGAGCTCCATCAAGGAAAATGACAAATTATTGACTCGTCTTCTCAAGATTGAACCCGTGCGGCACGGATGTCTGTGCGTTTGACACATAAAATGCGTTTTTTTGTGAAACTATTCTTGTGTGATATATTTATTNNAAGGTATGCCCGTAACCAGGAATACGGAGGAAGGTCTGCAGAATCATTTACTCGCCGCGTTGCCCGACGAAGAATTCAGAAAAATAAAATCAAATCTCGAGCTGATTTCGCTGTCGCTTGGCGAAGTTCTTTATGAATCGGGCGACGAATTGACCCATGTTTATTTTCCTACTACGGCAATCATCTCGCTTCTCTACATCATGGAAAACGGAGCGACCGCCGAGATCGGGATTGCCGGCAATAATGGTTTGATCGGGATCGCCCTTTTTATGGGCGGCGAAACGACATCGAGCCGGGCAATCGTCCAGAGCGCGGGCAAAGCGGTGAGAATGAGTGCAAAGACTGTAAAGACCGCATTTGCCCAGGGCGGTTTGTTTCAGAACATTTTATTGCGTTATACGCAATCGTTAATGACGCAGATCTCGCAAACCGCCGTCTGCAACCGTCTTCATTCCGTCGAGCAGCAGCTTTGCCGCTGGCTCCTTATCAACCACGACCAGCTACAGACCGACAAGCTTGTAATGACTCATGACCTTATAGCCAATATGCTCGGCGTGAGGCGCGAAGGCGTCTCGATCGCCGCGGGGCACCTTCAAGATAAGGGCGTGATCAAATATGTGCGGGGAACGAANNGTTACCAGGTTGTTATGGATGAATACGACCGGCTCCTCGGCAAATACGTGCCGCGAAATCGTTAGAGAATTCCGCGCAAAAAAGCCGCATCCGCCGAATCGAATGCAGCTAATTCGTTTAACTATTCTTTCTTTAGCTTAGGCTTCTTCAGCCCCGACAGGCGTTTCTTCCGCAACTTCCTCGACCTTTATCTCTTCCACTTCACCTTTAGGCCTGCGGGCCTTTTTCTCGGGCTTGGCTTCGGCATCGCCGCCTTCGGCCGTGACCATCACCGGCACTTCCAAAACGACTTCGCGGTGCAATTTGACCTTGACGGTGTATTCTCCGGTTTCCTTGATCGCGTCCTTAAGAACGATCTTTCTGCGATCGATCTCGTAACCCTTAGCCTGCAGAGCTTCGGCGATGTCCATAGACGTGACCGAACCAAAGAGTGTGCCTCCTTCGCCCGCTTTTCGTTCAAAGGTCAATGCAATGCTGCTCATCTGGTCTTTCTGGGCGTAGGCCGTAGATTTTTCGATCGCCGCCTTCTTCAAAAGTGCGGCACGTTCGCCTTCGATCTGCTTGAGATTGCCTTTTGTCGCAAGAGTCGCAAGTCCCTGCGGAAGCAGGTAGTTGCG
>DLHV01000242.1:0-2762 GCA_002483395.1 Chloracidobacterium sp. UBA7659
TTAGCCAAACTTCGGATAAAAGATAAATTCCGACGGCTTCAGCCGAATGTTTGGGCTAAAGCCCCGAAATCTATTTATCACCCGGTCCACTAGCTGAAGCTAGTGGCAATTTATCGGCAGAAAACGCCCAACAGCCGATAAACATTGGCTGAAACTCAATAAACATCGGCCTTTCGCACGCCACATGTGATCATTTGTCGCTGACAGATGGCCATTTTTTGCCTGCGGATTGCGACTTTTGAGGCGCGGATTGGCGTTTTCACTGCGCGGATTGGCATTTTCACCGCGCGGATGAGCATCCGCAGTGCGCGGATTGGCGTTTTCGTCGCGCGGATGAGCATCCGCAGTGCGCGGATTGGCGTTTTTACCGCGCGGATGAGCATCCGCAGTGCGCGGATTGGCGTTTTTACCGCGCGGATGGTCGTTGTTTGGCTGACAATTGGCGTTGTCAGGACGAAGACGGGCGGTGTTACGCTAACATTAATAATTGTTTAAATTACGCCTTGCATTCGCGGACTGACTCGGTTAAATGTACCGTTTAGTACCTACAAAAAAGCACCTGCGATGGAGCAGGTGAAGAGGATATTAATGATGGTGTACGGAATTAGATCACGGTTAGGCGATAAAGTCCAGTTCAGCGAGGTCCTTGCTTAGGTTTACCACTCTCACCGGGTTCGTGAACCATCGCAACCGCCCGTCATCCGGCGGATAAGAAATCTTGCACGCAGAGGACGCAGAGAATATTTCAATTTTCTACTCTGCGTCGTTTTCAGTCTTGCGTTAACATATTTCCGTGTACGAAGACAAGAAATCCTTTTCCCCGGTTGCGTACGTTCTGGTAGCGGTACTCTTGTGGAGCACCGGTGGGCTGTTTATAAAGCTGACGATGCTTGATGCGTTTGGGGTGACATTTTTCCGTTCGCTTTTCGCCGCGAATACCGTGCTGATCCTTACACGAAGGGACGGCCTGAAAATCAACGCTTTTGGCATCCTTACGTCGATCATCTACGCCTTGTTGTTGTTCCTGTTCGTCTGGGCGACAAAGAAAACCACGGCCGCGAACGCGATCTTTCTGCAATACACGGCGCCGATCTATATTCTTATTCTTGCCCCATTCATTATCGGCGAAAAGTTTCACTGGCGCGATCTGGTGACGGTTGTCGTCGTTCTCGCCGGAATGAGCCTTTTCTTTGTTGGCCAGCTTCGGCTTGAAGATTACCAGGGCAACACGGCCGCATTATTTTCGGGTATTTTTCTCGGCCTTTACATAATGCTGCTGCGCCATCCGAAGGCGGAGACATTGCAGAAGCCTGCGTGTGAGCAAGGGCGTAATCAAAACGTTGACGACCACGCCCTCCCTGTCGGTCAGGCCTCCGCAACGGAGAAAATGAACCCGGCCATAGCCGTGATATACGGCAATTTTCTTCTGGCGGCGCTAACAGCACCATCGGGAATTGCGGCTCTGCCAACAATGATGCCGATGGACTGGACCGCCGTTACGTTTCTCGGTATTTTCCAGATCGGCATTTCCTACATCCTTTTTATAAAGGGCGTCCGCGGTGGAACGCGCCCGCTCGACGCAAGCCTGATCGGCTTTATCGAACCGCTGCTCAATCCCGTTTGGGTATTCATTTTCGTCGGCGAACGCCCTTCCCAATGGGCGCTTCTCGGCGGCGGAATAATCATCGCCGCCATCGCATTACATACCGTCAGGCAATATACGGGGCGAAATCGAATTCAGGCGGCGTGACAGCAAATTCCGGGCAGGCGATGCCGTTCACTTTTCTGCTTATGTTGTGATAACATTGACGAATACCAGGTATAAACGTGCCGGCATCGGCCGATTTTCTTTTTCAAAAACCTATCGGTAGAATTTAGAGACAAAAGAGTATGGCTAACTACACTATTCCAGAAAACACTGAAAACGAAGAGCTTAACCGCTGGGTCACCGACATGGCCGAGCTGTGCGAACCCGATGCGGTCTATCTTTGCGACGGCTCGCAGGAAGAATACGACGGCCTTTGCCTGGAAATGGTCGACGCCGGAACGTTTATCAAGCTTAACGCCGATAAGCGTCCGAACAGTTTTCTCGCCCGCTCGCATCCATCGGATGTCGCCCGCGTAGAGGACCGGACATACATCTGTTCGCTGTCGAAAGGCGACGCCGGCCCGACCAACAACTGGATGGCGCCGAAGGATATGAAGGCGATCCTGACGCCGAAACTGCGCGGCTCGATGCGTGGCCGGACGATGTACGTCGTGCCGTTCTGCATGGGCCCGATCGNNCGATCTCGCAGTTCGGCGTGCAGATCACCGATTCGCCGTATGTCGCGGTCAATATGAAAATCATGACGCGAATGGGCAAACAGGCTTTGGATGCACTCGGCGACGGCGATTTCGTCCACTGTTTGCATTCGGTCGGAATGCCGCTTGCCGATGGCCAGGCGGATGTCGCGTGGCCCTGCTCACCCGACCCCAAGGACAAATACATTGTCCACTTCCCAGAAGAAAGGTCTATCGTTAGTTACGGTTCCGGCTACGGCGGCAACGCTCTGCTGGGCAAAAAATGTCTCGCTCTTCGCATCGCTTCGAATCTTGGCCGCGACCAGGGCTGGCTCGCCGAGCACATGCTCATCGTCGGTGTGAAATCGCCCGAAGGCCGTAAGGATTATGTCTGTGCGGCGTTTCCGTCGGCGTGCGGCAAAACGAACTTCGCCATGCTCATTCCGCCAAAGGAATTCCGCGAAGAAGGCTGGGAGATC
>DLHV01000242.1:2832-3640 GCA_002483395.1 Chloracidobacterium sp. UBA7659
GAAGCCGGTTTTTTCGGCGTTGCACCGGGAACAAACTTCAAAACTAATCCAAACGCGATGGAGTCGATCAAAGAGAACACGATCTTTACGAACGTGGCTTTGACCGACGACGGCGACGTTTGGTGGGAAGGCATGGATGGCGAACCGCCCGCACACACTATCGACTGGCAGGGCAACGACTGGACGCCCGCAAACGAAAAACCGGCCGCCCACCCGAATTCCCGCTTCACCGCGCCGATCGACCAATGTCCGGTCGCCGATGAACGTTTTAACGATCCGAAGGGCGTGCCGATCTCGGCCTTCATCTTTGGCGGTCGCCGCAACAGCGTAGTGCCGCTCATTCAACAGTCATTCAACTGGGCGTTCGGCGTTTATATGGCCGCGACGATGGGCTCGGAAATGACCGCGGCCGCCTTCGGCAATATCGGTGAGGTCCGCCGCGATCCGTTCGCCATGCTNNTGCGGCTATCACATGGGCGATTATTTCGGCCATTGGCTCGATTTTGGCCGCCAGATACCGGAGCCGCCGCGCATCTTCTCAGTCAACTGGTTCCGCAAAGGCGAGAACGGCAAATTCCTTTGGCCCGGCTTTGGCGAGAACATGCGGGTGTTGAAATGGGTCGTCGAACGTGCCCATGGCAAGTCGATCGGCGTCGAAACGCCGCTCGGATGGATGCCGCGATACGAGGACATGGATTGGCGTGGACTGGATTTCTCACGCGATGATTTCGAAAAGGTGATGAGCCTCGACCGCGACATCTGGCTAAAGGAAATCGCCATGCACGACGACCTCTTCTTCAAACTATCC
>DLHV01000242.1:3681-7388 GCA_002483395.1 Chloracidobacterium sp. UBA7659
GGCCCGAACCGTCCGAACCGCTAAGAGCCGCCGGCAAAGCAGAGTAATCGGCGGCGAGACGATGATAATTACTCCGCTGGCTGAGGTAATAAGCTGAATTGAATGTGAGGTTATGTTAATATGAAGCGTACATCTTATTATTTTGCGTTTGCGTTGTTTGGGTTGCTCTCCGCCGTTATGATATCCGGCGTTTTTCGAGGTGAGAAGGCATCCGCGATCGAAGCCCCTCTTTCCAAAGGCTACGAAGCCGCGCTGGCGCAGAAAAGTGTAAAGCCCATCATTCGGCCGAAGGGAACCGCACCGGCGGTTTGGGGCCCCGGCGACCTTTATACGATGCTGGTTACTGGCGAAGAAAGCAACAATGCTCTTTTCCAGTTCGAGGCGGTCGTGCCAAAAGGAGGCGGGCCTCCGCCACATGTCCATTCGAAAGAAGACGAGACCTTTTATGTGGTGAGCGGCGAGCTGGAAATGCTTCTCGGCGATAAGAAATATACTGCAAAGGCCGGGGATTTCGTCTATATTCCGCGCGGCACCGTTCACCAGTTCAAGAACGTCGGAGGCGACACGGCCGTTCAGTTTGTTACTTTCGTCGGAGCCGGGATGGAGAATTTTTTCAAGGAAGTATTTCCTGAAGCAAAGGACAGGAACGCACAGCCGCCTCCGGTAACCGAGGAGCTTATTCGCAGAATGAACGAAGCTGCTCCGAAATACGGGATCAAATTCGTACCTCCGCCGGAAGCAAAGAAGAATTAGGATCGCGCTTCGAAGTCCGCATGACGACATCTTCTCCTGGCTCTATGGCCGTTCGCCAAAGGAAATGACGTTCATACTCGAGTTGCTCGCTTCCAACCTCTGGCATTCGCCCGAACTCGGCCTTGCAACTCCGCGGCCAGAACCTGAATCGGTTGTCGCTGTCAGAAAGTATAAGTAAAACGATTCATAAACTCAATAAGTAAAAAGGCTTCGTCAGTCGGCGAAGCTTTTTTTGCGAAAATTCTAGAGCGCCTGTCTTTCTGTCCCTGTTCCACACACTGTGTCTTTAACGGGGCGGCAAACACGCCGTCGACTACAGGGGTAATGCAAGGGTTTCTTGAAAGGTCGCCGATGCCGAGGTCTCGTCCACCGACGCCGTCCCGACGCAAAAATTTCATAAGGTCAGGAAAAAAAACAAAAAATGTCGAAAACTTGCATCAATCGTTTCAATATTCCTCGCACCGCGATCATGTCGCTGCTTGCACTGACCATTCTTATCACGCCGGCCATTTCTTTTGGCCAGAAACCCGCAAATCGCGGTGGAGGCCCGAATCCGACACCGACCCCGACGCCGGTGAATCCGCTTCCGCAAACGCCGCCCGCCCCGGACGTCCTCTACCGCGAATCCTTCGGAGCAGCCGACCTCTTTCGTCCGACGGGCGGGAAAGGCGTTATGAAGGAAACTTACATCCACACAAATATCAGAAGCTTCTGGATCGAATATCCCGGGAGCAAAAACACGAATTGGATCGCGTCGGATGTTGGCCAAACCTGGCGATTATGCGGTGCCTCCGACAATCCCTATGAAATGTTCTCGCCTATCCAGATGACGCTCGGGTTCTATTCGAAACGGATGCGTCGCGTCCGAATGGTTTGAGATACCGGCGACCAATCCGACCGCTTTAATGCCCGTAACTTTGCCGGCAACTCCGTACGAAGTTTCATTCAATGGCTATCCGGCTCCGATACCGGGCAAATATCTTGCTCTTGGCCTTACGAATTCAGGTGTGGTGACCAGCAATCTCGATGCCGCGGGAAGCGTAGTGCTGGTCACCCGTCCGGCGCCGCCATATATGAATTTTACCCTTTTGTACGAACTGCGAGCGGGCGGAATGAACGGCACGCTGCTGGCGTCCGGTGAGACGTATTTTGACGGCTGGAATCAGCTTAGGATTCGCATCGACCCAATCGCTCATACCGTAGGCGGCAGCATCAACGGTACCGATCTCGGCGTTCACACGCTGGATATCGGCTCACCTAGATACGCGGGATTCGAAGGCGTCGGTATCGGTGACAACTTCGTCATCCGCTCGGTCCAATAAGCTAAGCAGGGTTATTAATTAACCCGGCGGTGTCGCGGCTCCACCGGTTTTTTATTTTGCATCGAAAAGACGGCTTGAAAAAGTCGTCTTTTTTCATTTTCAGACATTTTTGCAATCCTTTCGCACTTTGCATGAACAGTTTTTCCGCTGGAATTTGACGGATGAGGTATAATCACTTTTTACACGTTTTGAATGGGACAGGTGGATTCGCGAAGCTGACATTATATGCAAACATTTGTCACGGCTGACAATCTAAACTCACAGGGAATATATGGAAAACTTTACAAGTACATTTGGAACATCGGCGGCTAACGCTTTACCGGTCCAACGAGCACAGTTCATCCGCAAAACGTACATGCTGCTCGCGGCGGCGATTTTGGCGTTTATCGTGGTCGAGGGATTTCTATTTACATCCGGTGCCGCTGATGTAATTGCAACCGTTGTATTCAAGGGCGGAGNNCTGGGCCTGTTCATGCTCGTTTCATACATTGCTCGTACATGGGCGACATCAGAAACATCGAAGGCAACCCAATTTTTCGGCCTCGGCGTCGCAATTATTGCGGAAGCTGTGATCTTTGTCCCGCTGATAACGATGGCCGCGATCCGCTCACACGATCCTTTCGCATTATTGATGAAAGCTGGGATAACCACGCTCGGTCTGTTTCTCGGAATAACGGCGNNCCCGATCCTGGCGATCGGCGGTTTTGCCGCACTCGGTTTTATCGTCGCCAGCGCCCTTTTCGGTTTTTCGCTCGGTACGGTTTTCGCGTTCGTTATGGTCGCGTTCGCCGGAACAGCAATACTTTACGAAACATCGAACGTGCTTCATCGATTTAACACAAACCAGCACGTCGCCGCGTCGCTAACGTTATTTGCGAGCATCGCACTGCTGTTCTGGTACATTTTGAGCATCTTTAGTTCCAGAGACTAGGATTCTGCGCTAAGATTGTGTCGCCGGTCAGGATTACGGTTCGGCGGCATCTTCATCCTTTGAGGTAAATACAATGAAACAACTATCCCTTGCGATGGTGCTTTTAGGTTTGCTTTGCCTGTCGGCATTAGCACAAGCCCCGGCACCACCGCAACTTAAAGTCGGCGACAAAGCTCCCGACTTCACGTTGACCGATACGGCGGGACAAAAGGTAAAGCTTAGCGACTTTCGCGGTAAAAACAACGTGGTGCTTGCCTTCTATGTTTTCGCCTTCACAGGCGGCTGAACGAAGGAACTTCAGGCTTACCAGGCTGGTATAGCCAACTTCGACGCCGTCGCCACGAAGGTTTTCGGGATCAGCATGGATTCCCGATTCTCGAACAAGGCATACGCCGAAAAAATCGGTGTTACATCCTTTCAATTGCTCAGCGATTGGGACCGCACCGTAACCAAACAGTACGGGCTGTTTAACGAAGCAAAGGGTTATGGCAACAGGGCAACTTTTGTGGTGGACAAGGAAGGAAAGATACAGCAAATAGTGCTGGACAATATGGCCATCGATCCGACCAGTACGTTGGAAACGTGCAGTCTGCTTGAAAAGAAACTCGTCGTCGCTCCGCCAAAACCATGAACGCTTATGCACCATGCCCAAAATGCCGTGCCGCGGCGGGCGAAAAACTAAAATTCACCTGGTGGGGCGG
>DLHV01000142.1:0-2134 GCA_002483395.1 Chloracidobacterium sp. UBA7659
GCGGGTCCGGATCGAGGACGCCGTCGAGGCCGAGGCGATCTTCTCCACCCTGATGGGCGATCTCGTCGAACCGCGGCGTAAGTTCATCGAAGACAATGCTCTGGATGTGAAGAACCTGGATGTATGATGATAGCGCCGGCACGGACCTTTTGCGTGCCTTTCCCGGGGAGCGTTTGTCGTATTGCGCTTGCGTATGTCACCTGGGGAGCCATTTTTTTACGCTGGGGAGCAATTCCGCGGGCAATTTTTTCTGAAAAGGTTAAGAAAGACAAAATCAGCAAAATACGCAAGACGGATAAATTCCATGTGTTCAATAAGCTCGCAGGCGCCTGGCCGAACCTGATGGGTTCGTCGTTTAATTGACCACGGATGCAAAGTTGTGCTATCTTTGATACAGACGCTTGAAACGTCTTACGATCATGGACAGAGATTTTGAAAAATTCCGCGGCGGCCCAAATGAGGCGGCCAGCAAGCGGCTTCACGTGACGATCAGCCCGGCAAAGCTGATCCTGCTCAACCGAAACATATATTATCAGCTTGGCAAACCGGCAGCCGTTTATCTGAATTTTAGCCGCACGCGCGACATCATCGCTATCGAGCCCGCCAGCCCACGCCTCCCTGAATCGTTCCCAGTGATCGCAAACCCATGCAACTGGCGAATAAACGCCGCTCCTTTCTGCCGCCATTTCGGCATCGATATCGACACAACCCTAAAATTCGTCCGCCTCGAGATTGTCGGAAATGCCCTCTACCTAAAACTCGCCGAAACCGTCTCCGTCGGCGGCCGGAAGAGAAAGAAGAAGTAGGCCGGCAAACCTTATCGTGACCGTGAGCAGCCGCGCTTAGTGATCGATTCTTACCTGTGCTAGCATTCAAAAATCGGCTTGATCCAAAGTTTACGGTAACTATCGCGTCTTGCGGCATTATGAGTTCACCTGAGTTCAATTTCGCCCACGAAACAGTCTCTCAACTTGTCAGGAATTTCGCTGATAATCTCGCCAGGCATCACAGGCCGGAATACAATGAATCTGCGGCCCGCAAGGACTATATAGACAAGTTTTTCATCGCGCTCGGCTGGGACGTAAATCATGACACGCAGACCAATCCGTATGAGCAGGAGGTAAAGGTTGAACGCTCGGTCAGCGTCGCGGCACGCGTGAAAAAGGCTGATTATGCCTTTTTCCTCAAGCCGAACTTCGGGCAGGAACGTTTCTTTGTCGAGGCCAAGCGTCCGTCGGCGATTCTCGACACGCCGGACAATTGTTTCCAGACGATCCGTTACGCATTCAGCAGTGCAAAGGCCGCGCTTTCGATACTCACAAATTTTAACGAGCTTTACATTATCGATTGCCGTTTCCGTCCTGACATTGAGACGGCGACAAATCACATTCACAAAAAGTTTCGTTTCACGGACTTCGAGGATCGTGACAAATTTGGCGAGATCTATTACCTGTTCGGTCGCGATGCTGTCGAGAATGGAGCGCTTGAGCGATATGCCGAGACGCTGCCGAAGCCAAAAGGCAAAGTCGTTCAACGCAGGCTATTTGGCGACAACTATCAGGAGATCGACGATGCGTTTCTTGTCCAGCTTGAGGTCTATCGCGAAGAGCTTGCGAAGATGTTCAAGCGGAAGAACACGCATCTCGACAGCGACAGCCTGACCGAAGCCGTCCAGCGAACCATCGACCGTCTTGTATTCATCCGTTTTCTCGAAGACAAACTGATCGAGCCGAGCACGATACTCGATAAGCTGAGCGACGAGCCGCACCCGTGGAAAAAGTTCATCGCGAAAAGCCGCGAGTTTGATAAGACCTACAACGGTATTATCTTCAAACAGCATCCGGTGATCGACCGCGAAGATTTTGTCGTCGATAACAAAGTATTTATCGACATCACCGACAATCTTGCGGACAAATATTCGCCGTATCATTTCAATTATATCCCGATCCACATTCTTGGCAGTATTTACGAACGCTTTCTCGGCAGTGTGATCGTCGCAACCGCAAAGCGTGCGACCGTCGAGCAAAAGCCCGAAGTCCGAAAAGCGGGCGGTGTTTTCTACACGCCGCAATATATCGTCAAATATATTGTCGAGAATACGATTGGCAGCCTCTTGTCAGAACCGCCTGCGTTA
>DLHV01000142.1:2140-4145 GCA_002483395.1 Chloracidobacterium sp. UBA7659
CCGGGGGGTTCCGACAGGACGCATCACTCCAGCTGATGTTGCCAAGATGCGCTTCGCGGACATCGCTTGCGGCTCGGGGTCGTTCCTGCTCGGGGCTTACGAATACCTGCTCGCGTGGCATACGAAGTATTACAACGAACGCGCGACGAAAACTGAGGCAAAACAAGACGGCTGCATCACTAATGATGACGGGACGTTCGCCTTATCGTTCGAGCAGAAGAAGGAAATACTCGTCAACAACATCTACGGCGTCGATATCGACCGTCAGGCGTACGAAGTGACGCAGCTTTCGTTGTTTCTCAAGCTGCTCGAAGACGAGACGCAGGGCACCAAGCAGCAATTCCTCACCGGCCATCGCGAAACCATGCTGCCCTCGCTCGCCAACAACATCGTCTGCGGCAACGCCCTCGTCGATTGGGACATAGAGGACGATGCGCCGCTCTTTCGCGTCGGTAGCTCGACCGCTGGTGTCAGTAGCCCGCACGTAAGTAAGGGCTCATCTCAGCCGACAGGAGCCCTTACTGACGTGCGGGCTACGGACACGAACGCCACCGACAAACTCATCAAGCTCAACCCAATGAGCTTCCAACAAAAATTCCCCACCATCATGCAAAACGGAGGCTTCGACGCAATAATCGGAAACCCGCCATGGGTTTCGCTAACCGGCAGGTTCGGAAATGACATCGTCGCTAGCGAGGTTGTGGAGTACCTGATTCAGCGGTTCAACGGTAATACCTACATGCCAAATCTGTACGAGTATTTCGTTGCCAAAGGACTCAACCTCGTTAAGAATGACGGTCGCTTTAGTTTCATTGTCCCCGATAGGCTTGGTTTTAATGACCAGTTCGTGAAACTAAGAAAGCGAATTTTGGATGAGATGTGGATTTCTGAACTAATTTACAAAGTTCCGTTTCCCGGGATTGTAGCTGACACCTTGATTTTTGTTTTCCAAAAGGGATTCGGCGACGATAAAAAAGTGACAATCGGTGAATATGAAACTGACTTAATGACGATAAGTCAGGCGGAATTCTGGAACGACGAAGATCTCAAGTTCCGTTACTACGAAAATCGCGATGTGATGATGTTAACTGAAAAAATTGCAACTCACCGCTCAATTAATCTAATGAGTGAAGTTTGTAGTTCAACTTCAGGATTTGGCGGCAAATCCAAATTGATTTCTACCGATCAAATCGACGTTAAGCAGATTCCAGTTCTCAAAGGCGACTGTATTGGTCGGTACGTAACGAAGGGAAATCTGTGGTTTGAGTTTAACCGAGTGAATGTCACTGGTCGCACAACAGATGTAAGAAAGTTGGGTGCAACCCCAAAAGTCTTGATGCGAAAGACTGGTGCTCAAATAATCGCAACATTCGATGAAACGGGGATGTTTCCAGAACAATCGCTTTACTTCTTCTACGACAATAAAACCAAGCTATCGTGGAAATACTTGCTCGGGCTTTTGAATACTCCACTGATGACCTTCTATTATCGGTCAAAATTGATCACTAACAAGGACAGTATTGCCCAACTAAAAACTTCGGATCTGGATAAGTTCCCGATCCGTGTTATCGACTTCAACAACGCTGATGAAAAGGCGATGCACGATCTGATCGTTCGTTCGGTTGAGCAGATAATGGAGGCGAAGCCGCGGCTCAAGGCGGCGGCGACGGAGCGGGAGCGGGAATTTTGGCAGGGCAAGTGCGACACGCTGGAATCGGACATCGACCAGGCCGTATATAAGCTCTACAATCTCACTGCGGATGAGATAAAATTGGTGGAAAAGGGCTGATAATGCATAAGCCCGCGTGTAAACAAGGGCGAAACGCGCATCGCCGGTAAGCATCAACTCATCGCCGCGCGGGGAATGTACCGCCCTTACTAACGTGCGGGCTTGTGCATTTCTCGTCGCCAACGGCGACAGGAAATGCGGTCTATAACCTCTACAACCTAACGCCGGACGAGATAAAATTGGTTGAAATGGGCTGAAAACTTCTCTTTGCGGCTT
>DLHV01000142.1:4210-4717 GCA_002483395.1 Chloracidobacterium sp. UBA7659
GGGAATTGCCGACGCGCTGGACGATCAACGAGGCGGTCAATTAGGGTCCTGGCGGGTTACACCTTCGATCTCGAGCACAAGGTCGGCACCGTAGGCTTTTGCCGGGGTTTGGTAGCCGGTTGTGAAGTTGCCGGCGAGGATCTTTTCGGCGATGTTTAGGGCGGCAATAGCGGTTAGGGTATAGCCTTCCGGGCCCTGCAGGCGTGATTCGACGCGGTTGCCGTTTAGATCTCGGGCTTCGCCCCACATCAGCGTTTTGCCCTTTGCTCGTTCTTCATCGTTTGGGCCGCCCGCCGGGATCTTTTTTTGCAGATATTTCTGGATTGGTCCGGTCGCCAGCAGCCAACCAAGATAGCGGCTCATCTTCATCATTTTAAGATTCGACGGCGGAACGACGGTGAAAACTTCAATATTCGGAATGCCGGTCGAATAGTATGCGGTCGCGACATCGCCCCAGGGAATTGTAACGGCGGTTTTCACAATAGAGCCCTTACTTACGTGCGGGCT
>DLHV01000088.1 GCA_002483395.1 Chloracidobacterium sp. UBA7659
GGCGGTTAAATCAAAACGCTTCGCGGTTTGAACCGTCCGAAAAGGCATGGAAATTCGCCGCCAGGCAGTTAAAGAAAATGTCGGTCGAAGAAAAAGTCGGCCAGCTTGTTCATGTCGGTATCAACGCCCGGTTCGCCAACCAGGACAGCCCTTTTTTCAAAGACCTCAAGCGAGACGTCGTTGAAAACAAGATCGGCGGGATTATATTTTTCGGTGCCCCGATCTACGAAACAACGCATCTCGCCAACCGCATGCANNATGTCGCTCGATGCCGAAACCGGTATCGGAATGCGTTTCGAGGACGCGACCAATTTCCCCTGGGCTATGGCCGTAGCGGCGACCGGAAATGTCGACTTCGCACGCCGGATGGGAGTTATCACCGGACGCGAAGCCCGTGCGATCGGTATGCTTCACGTTTATGCACCGGTTTTGGATGTAAATAACAACGCCGCGAATCCTGTCATAAACGTCCGCAGCTTCGGCGAATATCCGGATGACGTTGCAAATTTTGGTATCGCTTTTGCCGAAGGCGTTCAAAGTCAGAAAGTGATCGCCACCGCCAAACATTTTCCAGGCCACGGTGACACGGCGGTGGATTCGCATCGCGGGCTGCCGATCATCGACCATTCGCGCGAAAGCCTGAACAACACCGAGCTTGTGCCGTTTCGCAAAGCGGTCGACGCCGGTATCGGCTCGATCATGATCGCCCATATCGCCCTGCCTCAGATCGATCCCGAGGAAGTCAAGCCGCTCAAAGAATATCGCGGCGGCGATGCCGAGGCCGGCGCCGAGATCGTCTCGCAAAAGGCGACAATTCCGGCGACGCTATCGGTGAAGGTACAGACGGATCTGCTCCGCAAGGAGATGGGCTTCAAGGGCCTTATCGTATCGGACGCGATGAGTATGAGCGGGCTGACGATCTATTTTACGCAGGAAGAAGCCGGCGTCCGGGCGTTTCTGGCCGGCACCGATATTCTCGAAAAACCTTCTGATGTTGATGCTATTCTCCGTGGCCTTCGAGACGCCGTAAAAAGCGGTCGCATTCCGATGGAACGGCTTGAAGTTTCCGTCCGCCGACAGCTTGCCTGGAAATACGAACTCGGATTATTCAAACAAAAGATCACGCCGCTCGACCAGATCGACCGCATAGTATCAAACCCCGGTACGACGGTTTTAACTGATGAGATCGCGACCAAAGCTATTACCCTCGTCCGAAATGACGGCGGCGATCTGCCGCTCGACAAAAACGCTAGGATCGCCGTCCTCGGTGTTTCAAACGGCTTTGACGGCCCTTTGACTATGGGAAGCCTTGTGTCGACGCTTCGCGGAAGCGGCGTAAGATTTGCACCTGCATATCTACAGGAAAATTCGACCGCCGAACAGATTGCTGTTGCCCGTAAGGCCGTCGCCGATGCCGATGTCGTCATCGTCGGTCTTTATGGCCGCGTCCGTTCCGGTGCAAAAAACAGTGTCGGCGTTCCCGAAAACGGAGCTGCAATTCTGCGCGAGCTGCTCGCGACGAACAAGAAGGTCATTGGCGTCAGTTTTGGCAATCCGTACGTGCTCGGCTCATTTCCCGAAATGAAGACATATCTGGTCGCATACGGCGATATGCCGAGCCTCCAACGTGCCTCGGCCCGCTCTATTCTCGGCACGCAGGACATCACCGGCAAGCTGCCTATCACGCTTCCGGGACTTTATCCGCGCGGAACTAGTATTCAGATTTTGAAAAAATAGGAGAGTTATCCACAGATTAACACCGATAAACACGATAAGAAAAAAAGAAAAATTTGTGTTCATCTGTGTTCATCCGTGGACAATTCTCTTAAGGTCTTATGACTCTACCCTGGGAGATCGAAAACTTTCTCGAAGTCCGCGACGGCCAGCTTCACATCAGCGGCGTCAACACCGTCGAACTCGCCCGCGAGCACGGCACTCCGCTGTTCGTCTTTAGCGAATCGCGCATCCGCCACAACATCGACCGCCTCCGCAAAGCCGCGAATGTTATCGACTGCCCGCTCAAGCTCTGTTACGCAGCCAAAGCCAACTCCACAATGGCGATCCTGCGCACCGTAAAAGAAGCAAATTGCGACATCGAGGTAAATTCCGGCGGCGAATTGTGGAAGGCCCTAAAGATCGGCTTCACGGGCGATCAGATCATTTTCAACGGCACGAGCAAAGAGATCTGGGAGATCGAAAACGCGATAAACGCTGATATTTACGCGATTCAGGTCGATTCGCTGTACGAACTTTCGTTGATCGAAGAAACCGCAAAACGGATGGGGAAAAAAGCAAACGTCAGCCTGCGTCTGGTTCCGGAGATCGAAACGGGAACTCATTCCGGTTTGCAGACTGCGCTTTTAACTTCAAAATTCGGCATGATGCCTGACGAAGCATTTTCGGCGTTTCGTACTTACAAGGACTCGCCGCATCTCGACCTATGCGGCATTCATTTGCACATCGGCTCCCAAAACCCGGACACGTCGCCATACGCCGAAGCTTTCTCGATGATGTTCGAAACGCTCGTCCGCATCTACAACGAAACCTTCGTCAAGCTAAAGCACATAAACCTCGGCGGAGGCTTCCCTGTAAATTATCTTCGCGACAACTCTCTTGCGACGGCGTTTTCCGACGAGCAACGCCAGATGTTCTCTGCCGATTTCGAACCGGCAGATGCGATTCGCAATGCCTGGGAAGCGGTCGAGATCGAGGCAGCCGCGGCAAATGCATCGGATCTGTTGGAGGGACTCACCCTCTTGTTAGAGCCGGGAAGAAGCATTATTTCAGATGCGGGAATTTGTTTGACCACGGTACGAAACCGAAAAGAACGACCCGTCTCCGAAGGTAACGCCGCCGTCCCGGCAGCTGTTGCGGAAGCGTCCCGCTTACGCCACACGAGTGCGGGAGGCACTCGCGACAGCCAGCGAGACGCTGGCGTTACATCCGAAACCGACACTTGGCTCTTGACCGACGCAGGCTTCAACATCCTGCTTTCGATGGAGACTTATAAATGGTACTACCATCTGATATCAGCCGATCGCGCTGGATCGCCGCATGATTTTCCATACAAAGTCGCCGGCCCGCTTTGCGACGGCGGCGACGTTTATTTTGATATCGAGGGCGAANNCCTTATCGGCTGCTGCCAAACGGCGTCCAGCCTGGAGAAGTTATAGCGTTGCTGAACTGCGGCGCGTACTCTCTCGCACAGTCATCGCAATACAACGGCAGATTTCTTCCCGCTGTGATTTTGGTAAAAGAGAATGGCAAAGCTGAGTTGATTCGAAAGCGGGATGGGTTTGATGATTTGATACCGAACGATATTTTCTAACCGACGATCTCGTTTAGCCCTTCAACTATTTGTTCAAGCTCGTCTTTGGACGCCTTACCCAATTTCGTACCCAGTCGTTTTACCGAAAGAGTTCTGATTTGGCTTATTTTCGCCCAGGATCGCTTTGGAAGTTTTGTGTCAGTAAGTTCCAAGGATAGAGGAAAGCCCGCTTTGGGTTCCTTGCTCGTTAATGCAATGGCGATGACCGTCCCGGATCGTTGGTTGAAAATATCCTGACTGNNACAACTACCGGACGATTTCCAGCCTGTTCACTTCCTAATGTAGGATCCAGGTTGGCCCAGACAATGTCGCCTCTTAGTACGGCTGCCATTCAGCAACCTCCGAAGCCAACCCTTCATCCGCCAACGTTTGTTCTTCATTAATGTCCAGTTTGGTACATTCCCGAGACAGTCGATTTTGATCGATTCTCGCGACCTTTTCGGAGACCGCCTCCTGAATTGCCTTTGACCGGCTTGAGAAGACCTTGGCCGTGACGAGCCGGTCGAGCTTTTTTAACAGATCTGATTCAATGGAGATCGTTACTTTATCTACATTCATATAAAAGTAATACCAAAAGTCATACCGTCGGTCAACTTTATTTTGTTCTCGATGTTCAAGCTATCGCAAGTCGAATTCCGGGCGCGAGCTTCAGGGAAGCGGCGTACTCGATATGCAGCACGCGTCTTGGCAGATCGGCAGAAACCTTCGAAGAGGCGTGAAGCAGCAGCGGACTCATGGCGATCACACCGCCTTTGCCAACCAAACATTCGACCTCCGCCTCACTGTTTAAAGTCTCTTCGAATTCCTCTTCGGTTCGTAGTCTCTTGCGATGCGATCCGGGAATTAACCGTAATGGTCCATTCAAACTTGTTGAAGGATCAAGATGGATGC
>DLHV01000126.1 GCA_002483395.1 Chloracidobacterium sp. UBA7659
GGGCGAAGCGGTTAGTGGATGGGAGGCAGGCGACCGTGTTTTCGGCATCACGGCGGGCGAGGCCCAGGCCGAACTGCTGCTTATCGAATCAAGCCTGTTGGCACGCATCCCGGACAATCTTAATTTTACGGAAGCTGCGGCTATACCGGAAGCGTTCATTACCGCTCATGATGCTGTTTTTACGCAGGGTGAACTAAAGAGCGGTGAAACGCTGCTTGTTCACGCCGTCGGGTCCGGGGTCGGCCTTGCGGCGATCCAGCTTGCGAAAGCGTACGGAGCAAGGACGATAGGTACATCGCGAACTTCGGGCAAGCTCGAAAGATCAAGGCAATTTGGTCTGGATGAAGCGATTTTAACCGGCGAAAGTCCTGAATTCGCGGAAATTTTGAAAACAAAGAACTCGGGGCGTGGTGTCGATGTGATACTCGACCTGGTCGGGGCGGCGTATTTTCGCGAAAATCTCAAAAGCCTCGCCCCAAAAGGGCGGCTGCTTCTTGTCGGCTTAACCGCCGGTACTCGAGCGGATTTCGACCTTTCGATCGCACTTTCAAAACGCCTGCGAATCATCGGAACGATCTTGCGCGGACGTACTATCGAAGAGAAGGCCGAAGCTACACGCGCGTTTTCGGAACAAGTTGTCCCGCTGCTCGCTAATGGAAAAGTGCGGCCGAATATCGACAAAGTCTATCCCGCCGAACGGGTTGGAGAGGCCCACGAATATCTCGAATCAAACAAGAGCTTTGGGAAAGTGATCCTGGAGTTTTAGGCCTTTAGGCGTTCCGCGGCTTCGTCGGTGACGATACAAAGCCCGGCGATCCGCTGTTCTTCAAGTTCCGCCATTTGCCGCATCGCTCTTGCGTACGTCAGCCCGGACGCCTCGCATTTTTCAAAGGAAACTACGGCCCAGCGCTCCGATAAAAGCTCACTGGAGGCTTGGAGATCGGTTTCTTGTCCGGTTTGGGTCGTATCGATCATATTAGGTTGATAAACGGAATCTAACATATGTTTTCCACATGTGTAAATGTTTTTCGCGTCCGTCGAGCCTCGCGGTAAGCTGTTAGAATAGTACATATACGGTCGATATGAGTTTTAGCAAGACAACTTTTATGACTGGTTTTCCTGGTTTTATTGCCGAGAGGCTCGTGGAACGCCTTGCCCGGGCGGACGTTCAGTTTTTTCTGCTCGTACAGCCCCAGTTCGTTGAAAAATCGATGAAATCGGTAGAAGAAATTGCAAGGCGAACGGCAACTCCACTTGAAAACTTCGCACTTATTGATGGCGATATTACGCGGGCCGATCTTGGGATGTCGGCAGAGGACCTGGAAGCGGTCGGCGAAACGACGACGGATGTTTTCCACCTTGCCGCTATCTACGATCTAGCTGTTTCGAAAGAAGCCGCATACAAAGTCAATCTCAAAGGCACTAAAAATATGAATTTTCTTGTGAGATCACTGCCGCATCTCGAGCGCTACAATTATATTTCGACCTGTTATGTTGCCGGCAACCGCAAGGGCCGGATCCTTGAAACAGATCTTGAACACGACGCAGGTTTTCGAAATTTTTATGAGGAAACAAAATATTTGGCGGAGATCGAGGTCGAAAGGCTTAAAGCCGATCTACCGGTGACGATATTTCGCCCATCGGTCGTGGTCGGCGATTCGCAAACAGGCGAAACAGCCAAATACGACGGCATTTATTATCTAATACAGTATTTGAGCAAGGCTCCCCGACTTTTGCGGCTTGTAAATGTTGGAAACAAGGATGTACGGCTGAATCTTGTGCCGGTCGATTTTGTCGTTGACGGTATCGCTGAGTTGGCTTTTGACGAAAATGCACTGGGCAAAACGATCGCTTTGGCGGACCCTCACCCGTTGACAACGCAGGAACTTTTTGACGTGCTTGCCGAGAATANNCGCCGCCGCCCGTCTTGGTAGAGAAATTTCTGATGTCTCCGATCTCGCCGCCGGTAACGGGTCTGCCGCACTCGGGGGTTCCTTATTTTTTCCTGGCGCAAACTTACAACACGAGTGTGGCCGATGAATTATTGAAACGACACGATATCACCTGTCCGAGATTTGGCGATTACGCCGTTAATTTATTGAAATTTGTAGAAGATCATCCAACGCTCCAGCTGAGTTCTTAGCCCAGGCGAAGACCCCTTCTCGCTTCGTGTTAGGAAAATGCTCCCGCAAAGCCCCGTTGGGGCGTTCTGTTTGTAGCAGTGGAGCAATATAAGACCGATCGGAGCGTCATGTGCGCTGATTTTTTACAGGCCGCCCTTTACAAGCTTGACTCTACAAACAGGACGCCCCTACCGGAGCTTTTCGCCAAAACAAGAATATGAAGAACACCGTAGGGAATCCCATTATGTTCAAACTGACCCACAAACCGAACTCTTCATTTTAAACAACTTTCGAAGGTCAAAAGCATATATCGAGGAACTTCCCGCATCAAATTTGAAAAAAGGGGGTTCATATGATCTTGCCGGGGATAAAATTGCATTTTGCGGTAGTTGTGTTGGTTCTGGCCCTTGCAGCCGTTGCTTCCGCCCAGAGCGGCCGCGTTATTCCGACACCTACCCCAACACCGGAAGAGCCTGTCCGGGTCATCACAGAAGAGGTCAAGCTTAACGTGATCGCATTCGACGAAGATGGCAAGTTCGCCTCTGATGTGAGCGAAAAGGACCTGGTCATCACGGAAAACAACATACTTCACCAGGCCAGCAGCGTCAGGCGAATTCCGGCAAATGTCCTTATCGTGATGGATACCGGCGGCGAACTCCGGGCGGTAAAAAGTCTGGACCAAACACGGAAGGTCGCAAAAGGTGTCGTAAATGCTCTTAAACCGGGAGATTCGATCGCTCTCCTGCAATACAGCGACAAGGCCGAGATCGTTGCCGAATGGACAACCGAAAAATCGGACGTGCTCGCGGCGATTGGCAAGACTAAGTTCGGACGGCGGTCGGTTTTTGTACAGGCTCTTGGGATGGCGGCCGATTTCCTGAACAAAAATCCTCTTGAGAACAAACACCTGGTTTTGATCACGGATGGCACGGACAGCTCCGCCGATCAATCCGCCAAGATGCGGGCGATGCGAAATTTGCTCGCGTTCGACATCAGCGTCCATGTTATGGCCTACACGCGGATGGAAGCAACCGACATAGCGCCGCGCACCAAAATGCTTTCAAAAACGCCGCCGCCAAAGGCGATGCCGGACGAGGTCGTTGCTCAACTGCCAAACGGCGTCCGCCAAACCGCCCAGGCGCCGAAGATCGGGCCGACCATCAATATGGACCGCAAGCTGTTAAAGACCCTGAAGGCGCGCAAGGCCGACCTTGAAGCCAGCGAAGAACAGCTTGGCGAGCTTGCCCAGAATACCAACGGCGAGATGATAATACCCGTTACGCCGGAGGAAATGATCGATAAATCGGCGCTGGTCGCAAAAATGATCGACGCTTCGTATGTCGTCACCTACACGCCAAAGATCGCCCTCAACGAGAACGGCTCGGAAAGGGACATTATCGTTACTTCAAAACGGCCCGGCCTTGTCGTTGACGCCCGCCGGAAACTTGTTTTGAATAACGAGCGTCCTTGAAACATCGTCGAGCGACACGGGAGCAAAAATAGTTTACAAATTACAGATTCGGGCATACTATCGACTAAACACGAATAGTAGCGGGTGGATCCGCAAAATGTACGGACTGTTGCGCTTTGGAGTTACCTTTTCTGAATTAAGGGCGAGACATGGAATGAAAAGGAAGTGGGAAGAATTCACGCAAACAAACAACGGCAGGGCCGATGCGGTCCGGGTTTCGCTCAATGCGCGAGGGACCTTTGCGTTGAATCAAAAGGCCGTTGATCTGCTTGGCGGAACCGAGGCGATCGTACTGTTATTCGACAAAGCAAATCGTCTCATTGGCCTGAAACCAAGCTCGCCGAAAGTAAACCACGCTTGTGGACTCAAGCGGGTGGGAGCATCCCAAAGCTATTTCCTGCGGGCAAAATCATTCTGCAACTTTTATGGGATCGATATAGGCGACAAAGTTGTTTTCAATGATGCTCAGATGGAAGACGGCATGATTGTCCTGAACCTCGACAATGTCACCGAAGTTGTACGCCGCGCAAGACCGGTCAAGTATCGGGTGGCTCCCGATGAGCCGTCGAAACCTGTACAAACGAAATTCACCACGCTCTTGCGCATGAAAATGCCGGGCGGCGAGTAAAGTTGTTTGCGGTAAATTAGAAATGAAAAAATTTGCTTTCATTGGTGTTTTCTTTCTCAGTGCGTGCATTTCATCATTTGCGCAGACGATCCCGGACCCGTCTTGCCCGACGATCTCGATTGACGGCCCGCCGGGATTCCTTCTGCGCGGAGTGTAAAAAATACTAAAATTTTTTTGGCCTAATAACTCCGATTCCTTCCCGTTGGACGAAGTTCTCCTTGACAAATTCTAGATTAGAATTATTCTAAATATAAATTGGAGCGATGAACTTAGAAGCTATACAAGAGTTGGGATTGACGAAGCAGCGTGAGGTTGTGCTGCAGGTGATCCGTGATGCGCCGGAGCATCTGACGGCTAATGAGGTTTTTGTGAACGCCAAGGAGCTTTTGCCGAGCATTAGTTTTGCGACGGTTTACAATTCGCTTCGGTATTTGAAGGAGGCGGGGCATATTGCGGAGATACAGTTTGGCAATGGGGCGAGCCGGTTTGACCGGATGACGCACCGGCACGATCATGCGATCTGCACGGCGTGCGGAAAGCTGGTCGATATCGAGATGGAGCACCCGGCGGAATTGGTTGAACGGGCCGCGAGGTATTCGAAGTTCAAACCGGAATCATTGGAGTTTACTTTAAGGGGCCTTTGCCCTGATTGCATAAGAAATTAAACGCAGAGATCGCGTGAACGCGGAGAAAAAGTACGGTAAGGCAATAGTTAGATTTTCTCAGCGGTCCCTGCGGCCTCTGCGTTAAAAAAATCAAAATCAAGGAGATAGACAAAAGATGTCAACAGCAACAGGAACTGCAACGGAAAACACAGTCACATTGGCTAAGGTCGGCCAGAACGCGCCAGACTTTAACCTGCCGTCGACCAAGAATATCGAAACATTAAAAGAGAATGTAAAGCTCGCGGACTATAAGGGCAAATGGTTGATCCTATTGTTCTACCCGCTCGATTTTACGGCACTATGCCCGACGGAACTGACCCATTTTTCGGATCGCATCGATGAGGTCAACGGCCTCGGCGCCGAGGTTCTCGGCGTTTCGACCGACTCGGTCCATTCGCACCGCGCCTGGATCAAAACACCGCGTGACAAAAACGGCATCGAGGGCCTGAAATTCCCGCTCGCGTCCGACGCCGGTGGCAGACTCTCGCGTACGTACAACATCCTCGTCGAGGAACCCAATATCGCACTTCGCGGTCTATACATCATCAACCCGGACGGCGTGTTGCAATATGCGGTCGTTCACGCTATAAACATCGGCCGGTCGGTCGATGAAACCTTGCGGGTGCTCCAGGCCATGCAGACCGGCGGATTTTGCGCCGCCGATTGGAAGCCGGGTCAGGCAACCTTATAAGAGAATTGACAGAATTATCGCCGCCAGCCATAGCGAAAAGCGGCTGCGGCAAAAAGATCTAAGAAATAATTTAATAGGAAAGGTGAATCAAAATGGGAGATACCAACGGTTCAAACGGATGCCCGTTCACGGGAGCGGGCGCGAAACACGATGTCGGCACGAGCGGCACAAAGAATAAGGATTGGTGGCCGAATCAGCTTGACCTTGGCGTTCTGCGTTCGCATTCGTCTTTGTCAGACCCGATGGAAGACGGTTTCGACTACACAGAAGAATTCAAGAAGCTTGATTACGAGGCTCTCAAACGCGACCTTAACGCCCTGATGACCGATTCGCAGGACTGGTGGCCGGC
>DLHV01000213.1 GCA_002483395.1 Chloracidobacterium sp. UBA7659
ACCGTTAGGGAGCGTGCATCCGGCGCCTGTATGCACGCTCGTTCACACTCGCGTTTCTGCCCGCACCTTGGGTGCTGAAAAGCAAAGAAAACCCGTCAACGCATTACGCGCTGACGGGTTTTTATAACGGAGGAATCAGAGGCACCCGACCCATGCCGGGCTTTCTCCTTGATCATATTATCCGATCAGGACGTTACGAGTTATGGTTTGACCGGAGTTCCGGCCGCGGGCTGTACCGGCACTACCGGAACCAGAGGATTCTGGTAAGGAGTGACCGGTGCCTGGTCCGAATTCGAAGCCGGGTTGCCGAGCGGCACCGGTTGAATTATCGTCGTCGATTTCGGCTTGTCCATTCCGTTCGTGTTGTTGCCGGCGAAGTCCGGACGATAGATCCTCGGGGTGATAAAGAACAGTATCTCGCTGGTGTCGCGACGAGTGGCTTTGCGTTTGAAGAGGTTGCCGAACAGTGGGATTCTCGAAAGACCCGGTGTGCGGTCGACGCCTTCACGCTCATCGTCGGACAAGACACCGCCGACAACCGTTGTTCCGCCATCGGGAACCGTCACTTGCGTTGTCATGCTCTGTGTGTTAATAGCGGGCGGAGCACCGGACACGATTGTGGCCGTCGAGCTGTTTTCCGCGACAACATTCAGAACAACTGTTCCGACATCCGTGATTTGCGGGGTAATTGCCAAACGAAGAGGTACGTCGACATATTCCGTGGTTGCTATCGCAAAGCCTCCGCCCGCGGCGCCGCCGGGCTGGATCGTTGTGATTGGGATCTTCGATCCGCTCTTGATTTCGGCCGGACGATTGTTAAGTGTCGTCACACGAGGATTAGCAATGACCTTAGCCTGGCCTTTTTGTTCACCGGCAGTGATCAATGCGCTGATCTGGGCCGTTCCGAAGATACCTGTCGTCAGACCGATCGCTGTATTAACGAGCTGCGACGCGAGGCCTTGCGGGTTCGCCGTCGGAATGTTCGTCGGAACATTGCCCATCGGAATTGTTCCGCCCTGTGCACCGCTGCCGCGCGGGCCGGTGACCAATGCCGCAATTTGAATACCGATGTCGCGGCTGAAGTTCCGAGTCGCAACTACGATGCGTGCTTCGATCTCAACCTGCGGTTCGGGCTGATCCAATAATGTAACAAGCTGGCGAATCGCGTCGATGTTCTCGCGAACGTCCGTGATGATCACAGTGTTCGTGCGTCCATCGACCTCGACAGCGCCTCGTCTCGAAAGACGCCGCTTGATGATTCCTAAAATTCCCTGGTCGTTGCCGCCACCGGCACCGCCTGCACTACTACCACCACCGCCGCTGCTGCTGCTTGCAACGCCGCTGGCACCGCCCGTGGTTCCCGTAGTCGTCTGGCCGGCGCCGCCCGATGCTCCCGACAATGTGCCGGATGCACGAGCGTAGTTGAGGCGGATAAATTCTGTGTAAAGCGGTGAAGCATCGATCTGGTTGTCACGCTGCTGGCGGAATATCTCGCCTTCGGATGCAAGCGTTTTCGAGTCGGCGACACGAAGGATCGTGCCGTTGACCTGAATGCCCAGCTCCTGCGAACGCAGAATCGAATCGAGCGCGATGTTCCAGGGAACCTCACTCACATTTACAGTTACCGGGATTTGTTTGACGGATTTGTCGATGACAAAGTTGATGCCGTACTGCTCGGTAATGTAGTTGAGAATGTCGCGAATGTCGGCATTTACGACGTTCAGTTTGATCGGCTCGCCGCGAAAAGCGGGGTCGCCATAAAGCCGTCCCTGCGATTGCGGCTCAACCTTTTGAGCTGCGATAGACAGTGCAAATGTGCTGATGATCATTAATGCGATAATCGCCTTTCTGCCGATACCGCTTAAATGTTGAAGAGAAGTCATGTTTCCTCCGTTACAAGATCCATCCATTTCAATACTCCTAAGAAATGGTCTGAGTTGAATTGCTGCATTATTCTTGACGCGGACCGCGTCTGAAATCCGGTGTGTTATTTATTCCTTGCCACCTTGACCGGCTTTTTGGTGCTGGTCCTGGCCTTTGCCTTTTGCTTTGCTGAATCGGTTTCGGGAAGCTGCTTGTTCATTTCGTCAAGCGGCGATACGACCGATACAGGCGCGCCCTTCGGGGCCGAGCCGTCTGCTGCCGGCGGCTGATATGTCGCTACCGTCTCGGGCGGCTTTCCATCGCTCTGTACGGGAGCCGTTCCCTGGACCTCTTCCTGCGTTGTGTATTTACGCAATGTCTTGTTCTCGACCGATGCGACAAACTTGTTTTTGCCCATCTTGGTCACGCGCCTGAACACGAGCCTGTTCTCTTCGACGGCGACAAGCTGTCCGTCAAAAAACTTTTCGCCCGGATAGATCGTGTACGAGAGCTTGATCGGCGTCGCTTCGACCATTGCGGCATAACCGCGCGGTGTTTGGAAAATACCCGTCACCGCCATTTCGTTCAGCGTCAGAACGCTGGTCACCTTTGGAAGAGGCTGGCCGTTGAGAGCGGCGTCTTCACGCAGGCGTTTGAAGAACGCGATCCTCTGCTCTATGCTCGGGACACCAAATTCCACGGGTGTCGTTGTTGTCGGCTTCTTCACACCGGTACCGCCGGCTTTGACGTCGCGTGTCTTTGCCCAGCCCGGTTTTGCGAACGGGTCACGGCTTTGACCGCTGGCTTCGATAAAATGTCCGCCGATCAAAACTATTCCGATGAAAGCGACATTAAAGGTCAGGAATCGTGCGATTTTTGATGGGTTAATCATTGCTTTTTCTCTCTTATGCGTTTGAAGTCAGTGTTATTTTGCGACAGGCGTCTGAACCACTGGGGCGGGAGCCGCGGGAGCCGGTTGTCCGGCAGCGGGCGGAGCTCCGGGTGTTCCCGGTTTCGCCGGCGCGGCGGGTTTGGTCAACGCTTCAGGATCGGCGTAATAAGCCTTGAGCACGAACATGGCGTGGATTGTCTTTTCCGCCGTCTGCTTATCAAGCTGGTTGATTTTGAAATCCGATATGGAGACGATGCGGGGCAGCTTTGCCATCTTGTCGTAAAAGGCTCGCAGGTTGTTGAAATTAGCGTCCACTTCGATCTCGACAGGTTTTGCCTGTATCGAGTTCTGCGTGGTGTCGTCCCGCGGTGTGAAACGCATTACGATCAGCTTCGAATCCTTTGCATTGTCCTGCAGGCCCTGAAGCACATTTGTGATCTCACGCTGTTCCGGCAGAAGGACCTTCAGTTCGTCATACTCAGCTGACTTGCTGGCGTANNCGCAAGTTGGTAAAATTGCTGTCCACCTCGACTTCGACGCCCTTTGCCGTTATCGCATCCTGTTGCGTATCGTCCTTTGGTGAGAACCGCATCACGATCATTCTTGATTCGTTGGCGTTATCCTGCAATCCCTGAAGTACATTCGTGATCTCACGCTGTTCGGGCAAAAGCACCTTGAGTTCTTCGTATTCCATCGCCTTGCTCGCGTAAAGTGCGCGGAATTCATTGATCCGCTGCGTCGCGATGCGGGCCGCCTCGTTCTTTGCCTGCAGCTGCGAAACCTGGTCGTTCAACCCGGCGATTTCGACACGTGTCTCGCTGGTTACAAAATAATAGACCGCAAAGTACAGCAGCGACGCGATACTTACCAGGAGCAGTAGCTGCAAATGCCATTTAAGATTTTTGAGTTTCTCAATCATTGTAGTGTCCTTCTATTCAAGTGAAATTCAGAGTTTTCGCACGCTCCTTAACAGCCGCGTTTCTGCCCGTCATTTCTATTCGGGAAATCAAGCGTTAAATTAGTTCTTTGCGACCTGGACCGGCTGAGCTGCCGGATTTGTTGCCGGGGCCGCGGCTGACGCCGTAGTCGGGGACAATCCAGGCGCTCCCGCCGCTTTCGAAGGCGTGTAAGCGGTTGTGATCGTGAAATTCACGACGTTGACCTTTGGAGCTTCGCCGCCGCCTACAGGAGCCGATGCCATCTGGTTGGTAACTTCCTCACGCTTTGTCTCGATATTCAGATTAGAGAATAGCCCGTTCGAGAATTCCAGGCTGCGGCCAAATTGCGTTACCACGGATTCGTCGGGCGAATTGCCCTTGATGGTTATCTTATCGCCGGTCTGCTCGATGGCTTGAAGGTAAAGTCCCGGAACCATTGCAATTCTCTCGCGCATTGCTTCAAGTACCGCAACAGGGCCTGCCTGGGAGGATCGGAGCCGTTTGATCGCTTCGATACGGGCGTCGATGGCCGCGATCTTGGTTTCGAGTTCCTTTTGTTCCTTCATCACGACTTCAAGCTCCGCCGCGATCTGCTTTTGTTCTTCGAGCTGTCTTTCAGCTTCGGCCTTTGCCATCGTCGTGCTGATCACATCCCAGCCAACGACCGCGGCGAACAAAAAGGCGACGGCGAGGGAAATCAGCACGAGGCGCGAGGCTGGGCTTCCGACTTTTCGATCGACGGCGACGACTGCACCGCCTTGTCTTTCAGTAACTGAATTTAATAGGTTAATCTTGATCATTTTAGTTACACTCCCCTCATTGCCAGCCCAACCGCAACGGCCATTTCGGGCATGATTTCACTCAGATAATCGGGATCGAATTTCCGCGTATCTACCTTGATGCTGCGGAACGGATCGAGAACCTCGACCGGAAGCTCGAGCC
>DLHV01000123.1 GCA_002483395.1 Chloracidobacterium sp. UBA7659
GGAGCGCGGACACTCTTGTCCGCAAGGCTGCGGTCTTCCGCAGCCTGATCTTCACTGGGGGATTGTCTGGACGCCGAAGCGGCGTCCATGCGGACAGGAGTGTCCGCGCTCCGTCCGGGCAGCAACCCAAAGTTTCCTTCAAGCCGATTCTTTAGCAAAGCGATCGAAAGCTGTGTAACGTCGATGCCGATCCACTGCCGCCCCAACTTCTGCGCCGCCGCAATGGTCGTTCCGCATCCGGCAAAAGGATCAAGAACAACATCGCCTTCGTTCGATGACGCCTGAATAATGCGTTCGAGAAGGGCGACTGGCTTTTGTGTTGGATAGCCGAGGCGTTCTGCGGATTGAGAACTAATCGAAAAGCCTGAAGCATTTCCGAAACCTTGTCCCCTTGCAGGATAAGATCGTCGTATGTCGCGGCGGCTCCTTTCCAATGCCACGTGTCTTCGAAAGCCACTCTAGCGAATCGTCTTCGAGTCCTCTCGTCTTTGAAAAGCACGTTGTAACTGCGGTTGGAATTGAACGGCGGGTCGAGATATCGAGATCGACCGACTCTTTGTCCATATACCGCCGAAGAATATTCAGATTGTCGCCGTATTAAAGAGTGTTCATGGACGCCTCGGGCAGAAACGCGAGTGTGAACGAGCGTGCGGCCTTGCATCGGGCACGCTCCCTAACGGTCGCGTTTCCGCCATTATGCTCAGCGGCTTTCTGCAAGGGAAATGTAGCATTACCCGTTTTGCTTCGCAAGAACCCTGTCGCTATCGCTCCCGGTTCTGACAGGAAGCTACCGCATTTACTTCGGACTCATTACAACAATCGCCGTGGCCGCTTTTTCAACCGCAGCCTTACTAAACGGAAAGATCATCGGCGTGCCTGTTCGCCACGCATCGAACTGATCCTTAAAAAAGGGAGATTTCGGGTCGCCGCTTTCGCCGAGGGGGATGACATGGCGCGTTAAATCCCAATTGCCCGGGCTTGCGATATGCCGCATCGAGACAAAGGAGCCGACATTTGGCGTCTGCCCGCTGCCGTCGATGGGCACGGACGGAATCGCGAATTGGCCGCCGATCAGCGGTGCGGCGGCAAGCAGGTGCGGGAACCGCGATAGCCAAGTCCTGCCCCAAGTCCATTTCGTCTCGTCGGGGCCGAGGCGTTTCGAGTCGGCGAGGCTGGTGCGTGAAATTGCGTCACATGCCTTGAAAAGATCGGCGTAGCCGGCAAATCCGGCCGGGAGCCAGCGGGCGACATTGTTTGTGATTGCGAAATCAAGGACGCGTTCGCGGATAAGGTATGCCGGCGCCGGTTTATTTGCGTCCGCGATCTTGTTGGCGGTGCAAATGCGTATCTCATTAGCGAGGACTGACCCGCGCGAATCGGCGGTCATGCGGCCGTCCCACGTTTTCAGGACGGCCAGAGTTTCGGGCGACGCGGCGTTTCGCTTTACTATTTCCGCGGCGATCTTCGCGACCGGTATGTTATACGTGTCAAGCTGCGTATCGCGAACGTCGTCCATCGTGATCCTTGTCTTGCTTTCCAAAACGTCTGTAATTCGGCGTGCACGCCATGGTGTGGCAGCATCTCGCGACATTTGCGCGTATTTATACGATGTGCCGACAATGCGCTGGTTGGCCGTAATGATGAGGCCCGAGGGCGGGTTGTAGAGGTTTGGCAATTCCTCGAATGGGATCGTACCAACCCAATCGCCCTCATTTGTCGAGCCGTCATACGGCATCGCCCCATCACCGGTGCGGCGGATCGGTATTTTGCTCGCGGCATACCAGCCGATATTGCCTTTGACATCGGCGAAAATGAAATTCTGAGCCGAACCACCATATTTTTTAAGTGCATTCTTGAAATCATCCCAATTTCTGGCGCGGTTCCATTGATAGAATGTCTCGAATTCGTTGTTATGCGGGTCGAAGGCCGTCCATTTTAGAGCGTATTTCCTGCCGCCGTCTTCAAGAATGATAGGCCCGTGGCGTGTCTCGACCACGTCGATGGTAACTGGTTCGGTGGCCGGGCTGAGCGGATTTGACCGGACATTTATCGTTTCCTTTCGGGTGACGGGTGCTTGCCAGCCGGTCGGTGTTTTGTATTCGCCCTTTTCGTTAAATGTTTCGACATAAAGGTCCTGAACATCTGGGCCGACGTTTGTTGCTCCCCAGACGATGTTCTCATTGTGACCAAGAATAATCCCCGGAACGCCCGGAAATGTCACACCCGACACGCGCATATCAGGCGTCGAAAGATGGGCCAGGTACCAGATGCCGGGAGCGGTCGCAGCTAGATGCGGGTCATTGGCGAGGAGCGGCTTGCCGTCTGCGGTGCGCTTGCCGGAGATGACCCAGTTGTTGCTGGCGGCGAGTTCCTCGGCATAGAGCCCGACACGCTCAAGTGAGGTTTTTCGAAGCTGCTCGTCGATACTTGCTTTGTTCAAGAGTGCTGTTGTCGGCTCGCCTATTTTTGGATTTCCGGCTAGGAGCCCGGTCGCTACCGCTCGCGGTT
>DLHV01000237.1 GCA_002483395.1 Chloracidobacterium sp. UBA7659
CGTGCCCGTCTTAAAGCTCTTGCTTACCTGCGTATATACGTGATTGCCGATATTATATGATTTGTTTCGCACAGGAATATATAAATGGTCTCCGACGACAATCGACCAGCCGTTATCTTTGCCGTTATAAACACGCCATTTTGCCGCCGGAACCAGCGTGGTCGTGTCTGCTCCCGGCTGTATATTGCCGATTACATTTAATCCGACCTCAACGTCGCCGCCGACACCCACAACAATACGCGGCACAAATGATGAAAACCGGCCCAAACCATCCTGATTGTTTACCTTAAAAAGTGCGTCCAGTTCCAGGTAAACCTTTCCTTTGTCCAGAATGTCTGAAGACGGCACGTTAAAGATCGTCTGCTGTGCAAATAACGTTGTCGAAACTGACAAGATAACCAATAATACCGCTCCATTGCGCTTCAAATAATCTTTTATATTTTTCATGACTCTCCTCGTTTTTTAAATAGAATTCACCCGCGACAAATGCTCGAAGCCTTTATCAATCCAATGTTTCCAGTTTTTGGAATTTAGACCTTGACCTTTTGCAAGACCTAAACAAAAAGCGTGAAGGAACGGCCGGCAGCCGCCAGTTACTTCACGCCAGTGTTTAGACGTACTTTTTTTGCTATTCCAGAACCAACTCCGGCGTCGTCAGATCGCCGCCTTTCGCCTGAGTAATATTCGGTGGGATCGAAGTTTCAGTAATACGCTCGAAAACATAAGCTGTCTCGCCGTGCTGCGAAAAATCCAGCCCGGTATTCTCTTCCGATTCCGTGACGCGAAGACCGATGACGAGATCTACAAACTTAAGGATCACGAGCGATCCGATGCTTGCCAATGCAATTGTTATTCCGACGCCGATCAATTGGTTGACGACCTGCATCCCGTTCCCTTCGATCCAACCGACCGGTAGAATATATCCGCTTGCGTCCTTAAATATAGGATTGACCGCGCTTGTGGCTAATACTCCAGTCAGGATCGCACCGAAGATTCCGCCAATCCCGTGAATGCCGAAAACATCCAAAGTATCGTCGTAACCAAAACGTTTTTTGACTTCGCAAACCATTATGTAACAAGCTGTGCCCGCTACCGCACCGATCGCGATCGCGGAAAGCGGCGAAACAAAACCGGCTGCCGGCGTGATACACACCAACCCCGCTACTGCTCCGGAAATTGCTCCGATTACTGTCGGTTTGCCATTTCTTAACCAATCGATCAAAACCCAGGTGAGCATTGCGGTGGCCGCGGCAAAATGCGTTGTTACAAATGCGCTGGTCGCCAATCCGCTGGCGGACAGAGCACTTCCCGCGTTAAATCCAAACCAGCCGAACCACAATAATCCCGCTCCGATAAGGCTCAGAACCGTATTGTGCGGCGCGGTCGGCTCATTTTTATAATCGATACGCCGCCCGAGATAAAGTGCACAAACCAATGCCGACACGCCCGAAGAAATGTGAACAACGGTTCCGCCCGCGAAATCGAGGGCTGGAAACGCTCCGCCTAAGACGGCATTAAGATATCCGCCTTTTCCCCAAACGATGTGTGCCAGCGGAAAATAAACCAGCAACATCCAAAGCGTTGTAAATGCCATTTTCGAAACGAATTTGATCCGTTCCGCAAACGCTCCGGTGATTAGTGCCGGCGTTATGATCGCAAACATTAATTGGAAGATCATGAATGTTTGCTGTGGAAGCGTCGTCGAATAATCCGCGTTCGGCTCAGCCCCGACACCTCGCAGGAATGCGAAGTCGAGCCCGCCAATAAACGCGTTCCCGTCCGAAAAAACAAGGCTGTATCCGACGAATGCCCATAGCAATGTAACGATGCCGACCGAGATCATGCTCTTTAGCATCGTTGAAAGTACGTTTTTCTGCCGGACAAGTCCTCCATAAAAGAGAGCGAGGCCCGGAATTGTCATCAGAAGAACAAGCGCGGAACACAAAAGAACAAATGCGTTGTCAGCGCTTGACTGTGCACCCGCAGCTGCGGTTTCGAGTTTCGCGATACGATCGCCGACTTCGTCCGAGAATGCCAACAAAGGCAGCATAACCACGACAGAGACGATTGAGAGACATCTAAACCATAAATTTAACTTCATCAAGAATAAGCTCCAATAAAATTAGATTTCACTTTCACGATTTATAGCACCAATCGTGCCAAAGGTCTTACCTGTCCGTTAAAATCATCTTTTACAAGCATTTGCTTGACACAGGTAAATAAATTGCCGTCTAAGAATTGTCGACAATATTACATTTTTGTATGGAATATACACACGTCGCTACAATTCCGTGTCAGGCCTGCGGTATGGCGCTAATTCAAATACGTAAATCTCTAAATTGTGTTATTATTTAGGCGGATTTTTTCTGTGAGACCTACGTTTTTGTAGTTATGTCGTTTGATACCCTTGACGCCATTTCAAAAATAAGTGATTCACTCGCAACATCGGCTGGGTCTGCGTCGAACCTTAACCTGGTAATGGAGTTAATATCTTCCGAAGCGGGAGCCGCCGCTGGTTTTGTGTTGCTATTACAGCCGGAAACCGAAAAATTAGTCCCTGTTGCGTCGCATGGGCTAGGCGTTTCGGATTTTCGCCGGCTCGAGACGCGTTCAGATTCCAGCATCCTGCGTAAAGTTTTTGACGAATCGACCCAACTCTTTGTCAAAGACGTTGCAAGTGAGCCGACACTTGATTTCTTGGACTCAGGCGATGACAGATGTCTTGTTTCCGTTATGATCCGACTGGTCCGAAAGCCACTTGGAGTTTTGTGCGCGGTGTTTCCGACGAGCGAGGCCGCAAATTCGGACAATTTGACGCGATTCCTGTCCCTTGTCGCCTCTATGTTGGCTCAAACACTTCGAGTCGAACATGCCGTGCTCGGCGAGCGTAAAAAGCTGATCGAAGAAAATTCACATTTAAAACAAGAGCTAAAGGAAAAGCACGAATTTTCGCACATCGTCGGCAACTCACATCCGATGAAACAGGTTTACGATCAGATCACGCAGGTCGCGCGGTCGAATGCCACCGTTTTGCTTCGAGGCGAGAGCGGCACTGGCAAGGAAATGATAGCCAACGCCATCCACTACAACAGTCTCCGAAGCAAACGGCCGTTCGTAAAGATAAACTGTGCCGCCTTGCCCGATACACTGATCGAAGCCGAGTTGTTTGGCCAT
>DLHV01000181.1 GCA_002483395.1 Chloracidobacterium sp. UBA7659
GCAAACGATTAATAAATACATTAATATCAATGCCGATTGGTACACCGGCAAACACGCCGCCGGATATTTCACACCGGGCGTTGCGATCAAGCTTCATCCAAAGGTGGCAGCATACGCGGGGTATTCGATCGGAAATACCGGTGCGAGCAGCGGAAATCATTTTTTTTACACCGCGATTGGTTGGAATATTAATTAAACATATTCTCCGAGCGTGTGAGCAGTTTGGCTGGAGAAAAAGCCCGTTTGTAAAATAGCGATTCTAAATGAATTGCCTCCAGCTTTAGCTGGAGGTTAGATATAAAAATTGAAAACGGCTTTAGCCGAATTGGGTTAAAACATTTTCCTATCGGCTTTAGCCAAACTTCTGCAAATCCGTGCGGCTAAAGCCATAAAGGAATGACTTTTTTAGAATTTTGGCTAAAGCCCGCTCTGGTGTGCCTGCTGACCTCCAGCTAAAGCTGGAGGCAATTCAAATGCGGTTTCTCAATGATCGCTGCTCTTTTCTTCTTCCATAAGCTAAAATCTTAGATGTGGACGAAAGGATCGAGCTGCTGGCGGCCCCGGCGGAGCAAAAAATGCGGTTGGAGGATTTTTTGCTGGACCGGTTTCGCGGTCTTAGCAAAATTTACCTGCGCGAGATTGTTAAAACCGAGAAATGCGAGGTCAACGGACGGTATGAGAACATCGGCTACCGGCTGCGTGCGAATGATTTTATCGAGATCGAGCTTGACGCGACCCGCGAGAATGCGATGGTCCCGCAGGACATCCCGCTCGACATAATTTACGAAGACGAGCATCTGATCGTGGTAAATAAGCCGGTCGGGATGCTTGTCCATCCATCGCACCGCGACAAAACCGGCACGCTTTTAAATGCGTTAACCTTTCATTTGAATCGCGACATCCCGGGCAGAAACGCGACTGTAAAGGAGCGTGCGAATGGCACGCTCGTTGACACTCGCGTCTCTGCCCGTACATTCATTCGGCCGGGATTGATCCACCGTTTGGATAAAGATACCTCCGGCTTGCTCGTAGCGGCAAAAAACGCCCGGACGCACCGCATTCTCGCGACGCATTTTGAGAAAAAACTTGTCGAAAAGCGTTACCTTGCTCTCGTTGACGGAATTGTGGCCGATGACGAAGGAACTATCACAGGCGCGATCGGTCGTTATGTAGAAGAAAAGCGTTGGGGATTAAAAAAGGACGGCCGCGAATCGGAAACACGTTTTCGCGCGCGGAAAAGAGCCGGAAATAAAACCTTGCTCGAACTAGAACCCGTAACCGGCCGGACAAATCAACTTCGCATCCACTGCGAAACCATCGGCCACCCGATTGTCGGCGACACCGCCCGCGGCGGCACCAATTTCGAACGCCTCTGCCTCCACGCCCACAAATTATCATTCATCCATCCCGCCACCCGCGAACGAATAGAATTCGAATCCGCCGCAGCCTTCGAATAGCAAGATTTAGCTCCCCTCCTTACGAAGGAAGCCGCAACTCCCCTCGTGCCTGAGGAGGGGTGGACGCGTTTCGCGGACGGGGTGGTGGGAGCTGACGGGGTGGTTCTCTCCGGGGCAGTAGCCCCAGATGGCACACCAATCCCAGCCGTCATAAAAGAACCTGGCACCCTGCGAGGCTCCCAGTGGAGCCCGTCGCTCTTCGTGGGCAACCGCGACCAGGGCCTCTACGCCGGTGCCTCGGTCTTTTTGGACTTCGAAAACCGCCGTGCCCGCCGCCTTTCACCGCTGATCAGCTCGCTCTACACCCTCGGCTACGCCTACGACTGTTGCTCGATGGCCGTCCAGTTCTACACCTTCAACGTCGGAGCCCGCAACGAAAATAGATTACTGTTCAGCTTTAGATTAAACGGCATCGGTGCCTTCGGAACCGAACAATTTGGTCAGGGGTTAAGATGATAGTTGTGGGAACTAAATCGGCCTACGATTTAACATCCGGCTCCGGCTGATTATTTGCAACAGCCGACGCTATATCCGGATCATCAATTATCGTGCGGATAAACGAAGCATCTGCCGAAACCGCAAATGATCCCAGATTTTTGAAAACATTTACGCTTTTGGGTTTACAACCCGCCTCTTTTTCGGCGCGCTTCAGCACCTGATTCGCAGTTTCTTCAACCAAGTCCGGGTCAAGCAGCTTCTTTAATGGAAGATCAAGCGAGAAGACTGCCTGAATTGAACCATTGCTTGTCCCGGCAGAATTGATCTGTCTCAGCAATTCCTGGTCGGTCCTTGTTTTTTTTCCCGCTCGCACAATGGCTTTAGCTTAACAAATTGCTGTTTTTATAACAAAGCCAATGCCCTCGGACCATTTGGTAGCCCTCGATTGGCCCGCATTTGTGACATATTTGGCGAAAGCTGACACGATCCATAAATGGCTTTCTCAATCTGATTAACAGTTGCGTTCGGCTTTGCTTCCCATAACAAAGCGGCCAATCCGGCTATATGCGGCGTTGCCATCGAGGTCCCGTTCATTGACTGATAACCGCCACCTGGTTTTGCCGAAATCACGGCTTCACCTGNNGCGACCAGATCGGGAACGATCGGATCGCGCTTCCGGTTAAAAAGCTGGCTCGATGAAAAATCTGACACGTCCCCTTGTTGGTTGCAGGCTCCGACCGAGAGTGCCTGCCAGTAATTACCCGGCGAACGGCTATGTCCCGCGAACTCATTACCAACCGCGAAAACCGGCAAAATGCCTCTCGCCCTAAGAATTCTGGTCAAGCCGAGGAAATCGGTCCACCAGCCCGGGAAACCGAGAGACATGCTCAATATCTTTACGCCTTTTCCGACAGACCAATCCATTCCGCCGAGGACTCGTGCCACGACATTGCCGCCCTCGATAACCATCGCGCTCGCCAATTTTGCTTGCGGAGCAACTCCCACATACTTACCGCCGACCGCGCGTCCCGCTATGGTTGCCGCCGTATGGGTTCCATGGTCGCCACTATCAAATGGGGACGGCTTTGGAGCAATTTCCTTTCCAATGTCGTCAAACTGCGTAAAATCGAAAATAGCGTTTTTCAGTGCTGCATGGCCGCCGTCAACACCGGTATCAAGATGTCCGACAAGCACATTTTTTCCGCTGAGACCCTGATCCCACAGCTCTTTTACGCCTAGCGCCTTAATTCCCCAGGTGTGGGTGCTTGTCAAGCTTGCGGCCGCTATCGAGCGCGGTCGGATCATGCTGATCTGCGGGGTTCCGCAGACTTCCTTGACGTTTGTTTTGTCGGCTCGCAGGGCCGTCAATCCCTCACGGTCAACCGTGCCGAGGGCCACTCCGAGATTCGGATAATATCGCATCTTCGGTACGCTTGAGGCCTTTATGCTATCCGTGGACGCGGCAACCGCGCTGGAAATGCTATATTCCGATTTTGTGAAATAGTCACCGATGTTGGCACTGACTGCTGCCTTTGTCGAATCCGCATCTGGCTTCATAAATACTAAAACCTGAGCGACTCCGCTCGCTTTCATATCCTGAGTTATTTGTTCTGACATTTCAAACCTCCTGTAAGTGATCAAAAGATCCTGTCCAAGTTTCATTAGTAATTTACTGGGATTCCGATGTTAGTCCTTCCACGCGAATCCCGAGAATCCTCGCACAGCCAAATATGCCGCCTTTCTCTTCCATTTTGGAATACCGGCTTNNTGTCATCAATTCGAGAAACAGAGTGTCCACGGCGGCACGCTTAAAAATATGTCCCGGTGGTGCCAATTCGCCGGCGAGTAACTTGCCGCCACGCCGATAGAGCAGATCGTGAAACAACGGTGCGGCAAGCGAAAGCTCCTCCGGCGCAAGAATCGACCAAAAAATGCGTGGAATACTCGCCAAGTCAAACTCAAAGTCTTTCGACGCCGTTATCGTGTGCGCCGGGTTCATGTTATCGGGTGCGTAAGAGCACGCCGCCGCCAGAATCCAGACGCCTCTCTGATCGTCTCGCGTGAGAAGGACAACCGGAAGTGAGCTGCTCGCCGCGGCTGCCGGAGCGGAACCCGACGAGCCCTTAATCTTCTTTATGATCTCGGCGTCGGTAATATCGGCGTCAAAATCGAGACTGAATGTTTTACCGGCAGCAGCCCCGACGGTCATTGCCGTGGCTGCCAGCATTTTTTTCGCCGAAAGGCGCGTCGCGCGTTTGCCGACAACCTTAAAGTGGGCTTGTTTATTATCTTTCCTCAGCGTCACATTCACCGTTTTGCCGTCGGCAGCGAGCTTGTCGATCTGTTCAATTTGTTTTTTTAGCTTTGCGATGTCCATAATTATTAACCTCACCCGCGCAATATCGTCACAGGAGTCATTTGCGGTCGATACCCCAGTAGGAGCCGACCGCAGCAGTTGACGCTCACGGCCGGATACCATCACATTCGCCCTCGAAACCGACGTGTTCACCGGCGAAACCATCACGTTCGCCGGTGAAACCGTCGCATTGCTCCATACGATCAAAGGCCGACCACGCATCCGTTCTTATTGATTGGCTGAGACTGCTATATTGTCAGTACCGCTGCTGCCCGGAAGCGTAGCCACATTTCCGACGCTGCGCCCAGCGTTTATTCGACGGTCGCTAATAGGTTTATCTGTAACAATCGCATCGGCATTGTCTCGAATAATCGTTTTGACTTCGTCTGGACTCAATTGAACATTCGCCGCCAGGAGCAACGCGGCTAGACCGGCTACATGCGGACAAGCCATCGAGGTTCCATTCATCGAAACGTATTGAGTGGTATTCATCTTCAGCGACAGAATATCTACGCCTGGCGCAGCGACGGTGATCAGATCGCCAAAGTTGGAAAAACCGGCCCGATCGTCGTTGATATTCGTGGCGGCTACCGAGATCACATTTGGTCGATTCGCAGGAGAGTAAAACTGGACGTCGTCGTCGTCATTACCAGCCGCGAAAACGACAGTACAACCTTTGGCTACCGCATAGTCAATCGCGTCCTCGACTGCCGGATTCGAAGGTTTTCTATTCGTCGGGCCCCAACTGTTGCTTAACACATGAGCTCCATTGTCAGCCGCAAACCGTATGGCTTCAGCACAAACCGAATCGAATGCATTCGGGAAGATTTTTACAGCCATTATCCTGGCTTTTGGCGAAACTCCGACGACTCCGATGGCATTATCGATAGTTGCGGCGATTGTTCCCGCGCAATGCGAGCCATGTCCGTGAAAGTCCATCGGGTCATTATCATTGTCTGACAAATCTCTTCCGTGATTTCCCGCCGTGTCCGTCCACATGCTGTCGGCGATGTCGGGATGATTGTAATCGACTCCGGTATCGATTACAGCTACCACTATGTCTTCGCCTTGCTCCGTGTCCCAGGCAGTTGGGCAGTCTATCTTGCTTATGCCCCACAGCCGTGGTAGTTCGGGGTCATTTGGAATTGAATATAAAGCATTCATCTCGTCAAGTTGGGCGTATTCGACATCTTTGTTCTTTTCCAATGACTCAAGCAACGAATTCGCCGCTTCCGGCGAAGCTTCGGCTACATAGGTGCGAAAAAGTTTTTTCTCAGGCTCTGATTTTGTGTCGTAGATCTGACTGTCAAAGATTTCGTCTTTACTTCCAAGAGCTGTTCCCGACGGAGCATTCTCCTGAAATGACGCAACTTCATTACTAATGTCATGGAGCCTGGTCACAGTGATGCCGCCGCCAGCAGCCGCAGCCATTGTGGCCGGCACAACTTCAGATGGTGAAACGCCATCCTTAACTCGAAAGATTATCTTCATGTTTTTGTTCTTCATTATTTTTTCTCCTTTTTTTTCTTCATTTGAATGAATTGTTTACATTTGAGTTTCGATGACTAAGGAACATCTATATCTTGCCCTGTAGTATCCTTAATTCTTGCGGGCAGATTTCTGACCTGATTTGATTTAATGTAATCGGCGTAAACCGTCAAAGTGTCCGACAGGATCGATTTCCCGGTTGGTGTGAACAAATTGTACTGAACAATCGAGCCGCCGCTATGGGAAAGCCGATTTCCTCCGGTGAATACATCGACGATAAGGTTTGTCTTTATGCGATTGTTTCCACCAGCTTTTAACACTTTTAATTGAAGTGTCGCGCTAGTGCAGCCTGCCGGGGCCACCGCATTTCCGCATTTCATCGCCTTATCCAAGTTCTTAGCCTTGATAAACCCGGTAATTAAGTTGCTTCCAGTTGTCGGGTTTATCTGAATTAACGAGGTTACGAATTGGTCAAACTGCTGATTGATACCTCGCAGTTTTGCTAAAGCCTCATCTGCATTCGCAGCCTGCGAGTAAGGGGCAGACAAGTTGACGAGCAGAGCATCACGTTGAGCCACTAAAGTCGCTTTCTTACCGGCCAACGTAACCTGTTTTGCCCCTAGATCTATCAACGACTTTTCGAATACGCCTATTTGTGCCCTTAATTCAGCGATCTTGATTCTCTCCAGCGCGTCGGGACGCCTTACGCTAAGTAACTCGGCGAGTATCACGTGAGCCGCTGCCTTTTGAAGTCCGATGTCGGCGATAGCCGCGACTGTGACATTCAGATCGGTTTCCGTTTTCTTCAGGTCCGCTAGCGTCTTGCCAAGCGAGTCGGCTCGAATCTCGCTCAGGAGTTTCAATTTCCTAACCATTTCAAGCTTTCCTAAAAAGTCCGACTGTGTATTTCCATCGATTCCAAGTGGGTAAACCGAGGGGTAATAAAGAGCTAGGTTTCCACCATATTTGCTCCTTAGGGCTCGAAATGTTTCCGAAACCAATGATTGTTCTTCAATATCAAACGTCTGCCCTTTGATCTCCACGTTGGTTCGTAGCAAGGCAAGCGTATCCACAAAACCGCCAAGAAAGCTCTGCAAAAGCATAAGCGGGCCA
>DLHV01000069.1 GCA_002483395.1 Chloracidobacterium sp. UBA7659
CTTGCCGGTGCCGGTTTCGCCCAGCAGCAGCACCGTCGAATCGGTCTGCGCCGCACGCCGCGCCTGGCGCTTCACTTCCAGCGCCGCGGGGCTGGTGCCGATGAAGCTCGCGAAGGTGTATTTCGTGCGGCGCTGCGCGGCGAGTTCCCTGCGCGCCTCGTCCAGGTCCTGCTGCATGCGCGCGAACTTGGCGATCAGAGGCTGCAGCGTGGTCTCGGGATGGTCGAAGAGGACCATGCCGATCGCGCCGATCACCGCGCCGTCTTCATCGCGCAGCGGAATGCGCGACACCACGAAGGTGCCGGCCTTGTTGGTGAGCAGGTCGATGAGGATCGGCTTGCCGGTCTCGAGGACGTGGTGCATGAGGGTGTTCGGCACCACCTCCTCGACCGGTCGGCCGACGAATTCCTCGGCGCTGGCGAACCCCAGCGCCGGCAGGAAGCGCTTGTAGCCCTCGTTGATCCAGACTACCCGGCCGGTGCGGTCCACCAGCATCATGCCTTCGCTGACGTTGGAAAACAGGTCGAACATCGAGCGCGCCGCGAGCTTGTGGATGCTTGCCGCGTCGCGCGGCAGCGGAAAAGGGGAGGGTGCCTTCTTCACTCGGGCCGGGCTTGCTGTTTCGGGCGGCGCCCAACGGCGACGGCGAGTTCCAGGTCCTGGCCCTTGCGCTTCATCTTCATCGTCGCCTTGCTGCCGGGCGCGATGCCCGTGACAGCGTTCAGGACCCCCTGTGGATCGGCGATCGGTTTGCCGTCGATGGCGATCAGCACGTCGCCGGGCTTGACGCCTGCCTTGTCGGCGGGGCCGCCGCTCAGAACGCCGTTGATGATGGCGCCTTCCGCCGTGCCAAGATTGAAGGACTCCGCGAGCGCCGGCGTCACCGGCGCGAGTTCGACGCCGATCCAGCCGCGCGTCACGGTCCCGCTCTTGATGATCTGCTCCAGCACTGCCTTGGCGGTCGACACGGGCGTCGCGAAGCCGATTCCCATCGAACCGCCGTTGCGAGAGAAGATCGCGGTATTGACGCCGACCAGGCTGCCGCTCGCATCCACCAGCGCGCCGCCCGAGTTGCCGGGATTGATCGCGGCATCGGTCTGGATGAAGTTCTCGAAGACGTTGATGCCGAGGCCCGAACGGCCGAGCGCGGAGACGATGCCGGAGGTCACCGTCTGGCTGAAACCGAAGGGATTGCCGATCGCGAGCACGATGTCGCCGACGCGCACGTTGTCCGAATTGCCGAGCGTGAGAAACGGCATGTTCTGCGCCTCGATCTTCAAAACCGCCAGGTCGCTCGGCTTGTCCGTGCCGACGAGTTTTGCATCGAATGTTTTGTTGTCGGCCATCATTACCGTGATCTTGTCCGCACCGTCGATAACGTGTGCGTTTGTAAGAATGCTTCCGTCAGCACTGACGACAACGCCCGAACCCAAACCTCGCCGGATCTGCGGCCGCTGATTGCCTTGTGGTCCCTGAAACCGCTTGAAGAAATCGTCACCGAACGGCGATTCCTGGATCTGCGGTTTCGATTTGCCTTCGGCTTCGATGCGGACTACCGCAGCCGAGGTCTTTTCGACAACGTCGGCGTACGACGTTCGAACGCCTTCAACAACGAGCGGCGGCGCCGGAGCTGCCGGTTGACTCGGTGCGACCGGTACATCCTGGCCAAACAAACCGGTCTTGCAGCTTGAAGCCAGCAAGCCGGCCAAAATTAATATGATTACGGCTAATTTATTGCTAAACATCAGAATTCTCCTAGGGGTTTCTCTAAACAAATTTTACTTCAAACGTGCCTTATTGAAAAGAGACAGATTTTATACGAAGGCAGTGAGGTGTAAGTTCGAAAAATTAAATAATACCGTTCTAAAATAAAGCAGGTGTTGGCAACAAACTCAACTCAACCACATTCACAGGTCAGGAAGGGTGGCTCTGCTCCCGCTCTTAAATTACTTGCTCCGGAATTACTGAAAAGTTAGAACTAAAAACCTAAGGAGCGGGTGTAAACAACCCTTCCTGACCTGCGAATTCATATATGAATTGAATGAATGTTGCGGCGGTTTTTACGATCTGGTAACTTTCGGAGTTTCGCCGTTGAAGATATAGGCGAGCGATTTGTAGACGAGCTTTGCGCACAGGAATGCAGGTGAATCGTAGTTTTCGAAGTAGGAATATTCGACCAGGTCCATTCCGACAATGCGTTTTTTCTCGGCGAGTTTTCTGATGAGCGTGAGGGTTTCGTACCATCCAAGTCCGCCCGGTTCTGGTGTTCCGGTCGTCGGGACAATGCTTGGGTCGAGGCCGTCGATGTCTATGGTGAGGTAGACATTCTCGGTCAGTGAATTAATTGCGTCATCGATCCAATCGGTCCGTCCGGCGATGTCTCTCGCCCAGAAGATCTTAGTCGGCAAACCAGTTTCGATCAGCCGAACTTCATCAGCCGAGATCGATCTTATGCCGACCTGCACCGACGGTATCCGCAAATCCTTTACAACGCGGGCCATTATCGAAGCGTGCGAATGCGGCGTTCCGTCGTAGGTGTCGCGAAGATCGGCGTGGGCGTCGATCTGGAGAACGCTCATGTCGTGGTATTGCTCCGCGTGGGCCTTTATGATCGGGGCCGAAACCGAATGCTCGCCGCCGAGCATACACACGAATTTGCAGGTTTTTACAAGGTCTTTTGAATAATCGTATAGCGATTGCATCATCGCTTCGGGTGTCGAACGTGGCAAAAATTCCTTGAGCGTGTGGATACCTATCTTGTAAACCTCGGAATCGGTTTCTTCCTCGTACAGTTCCATGTTTCGGGAAGCATCGACTATTGCCATCGCCCCCGCACCGGTTCCGATGCCGTACGAAACTGTTCCCTCGTACGACACTGGAAGGACTAAAACGCGGGCGGAATCGAATGAGGAATATTCTTCTTCGTCGATCCCGCCGAAGTTCATTGGAAGCTGAGCGGATTGACTCATGCAATTTAGAATCCGTTTAGAGCCGGGCTTGCCCGGCTTCAAATCATGCTGGCAAAAAAAGCGGGCAAGCCCGCCTCTAAACGTTCCTACGGTACGTCGATCGTCATCTCCTTGCCGGCAAAACTAAAGCTCGGACGCTTGCGGCCTTTCATAAATTTTGCAGCGGTTTGTGAAAGTGCGGTTATGATCATCGGAAGTGCAATCGACGGATCGGTGGGCACATATGCCGTGGTCGCCCCGCGGAGAAGTTTTCCGAATAGATCCGTGTGATTCCCGCCGAACGAGGGTGTGCGGGTGTCGAGCGGCACCGAATCTGTCGTAATCGAGATAGCGTATTTATGTCCGCGAGGTGTCGTCCGCGTAATATATGATGAAATCTCTGCCATGTTCACCATGTTCTGACTGCCGGTGCTGCCAAGCGTTATGATGCCTGAATTGCGGGTTTTTTGGGCGATCTGCATCATGTCCATCGTATCCTGCGTCGTGTCGAACGTGAACTGCGATTTCTTTTCAAACCGTGCTCTCGCAATGCCGATCGAAAGCTCCGTGCCAACCAAATCGGGGCAGAAAACAGGTATCCGCGATTTGAAGGCCGCAGTCATGATGCCGTCTTCGTGGGCGATCTCGGCGAGTTCGCGTCCAAGCAGGTGCAGAAACTCCCGCGTCGAATACGCCCTTGTTAAATCGAGCTGATTTATCACGCTGCCGATCCATTCGTCGGCTTCCTGATACTCATCGCTATTGGCGAGCGTGTCACCCATGCGAATAACGTCCGATGCCTCGAGCTCTTCGTCGCTCATGCTTGGGTGGGCCTGAAAATGATTGCGTCCCAGCGTTTCATGTATGTCCTGATAAAGGACCGTTCCCGACATGACTATGACGTCGACAAAACGGTTTTTGATGACATAGGCCAAAAGACGCCTCATTCCGGATGGGATCAGATTCCCCGATCCGCACACGTATATTGTCGAATTATCATCAAGCATGTCCAGCCAGATGCGGTGTGCTTCCGCAAGCTGTTTTGCACCAAAGCCAGCTCCCTCCATTTTTTCCAGGAGCCCTGCAACTGACCGGTCGCGATCGATCGGCACAGGCCTCGTCGGAACTGTTAAAAACTTCGAAGACTTTGATTTCTGTTTAGCCACCATCATTAAATTTCTCCAGGAAAGATTAAACTGTAATTTGCTAAATATCAGCTTGTTCGGTCGTATAAAATTCAAGGCGGCCGCAGTCCGAACAGCGATATGCGTCCACGCTGAAGGCATTTCTGTCCCTGGTTTTTACCCCGGACCAGAACGATCGTTCGGGTTCGCCTTCCACCCAAACCTGCTGTTCCTTGTGCTCATAATGCCCGCGGTCGAAGATAAAACCTCTCAGCATCTTGCCGCCGCAGTTGGAGCATTCGATTTCAGTTACCATTAAATTTCAGCTTCCGTTCGGCGTCAGATACGTATAACTTTCCGCCTGGTTTTCGTAAAACTCGATCAGGTCGTTGCCTTCCTTTGTTGAAAGCTGGCCATCCTTGATCCTCGCCATAACGGCGCGTCGAAACTGGTCGTGCAACTGCACCGCGTCGAAGCGAACGGCCATCAATGCATCGGCCAGCGTCGCTCCGTAGATCACCTTCTTTATGATATGTCCGTCTTCGCCAATAAAAATATGTGCTTCGTGCGGAACGCCGAACAGATTATGGTTGTTTCCCATAACTTCCTGGTACGCGCCGACCAGCATCATGGCCAGATAATATGGTTCATTTTTTACCAGCTTGTGAAGCTCAAGCACGGGTTTGACATCGTGAAGATCCACGAATTTATCAATGATACCGTCAGAATCACAGGTAATGTCACATAGCGTAGCATATTCTGTCGGCTTTTTGTTGAGTTTATGTATCGGCATGATCGGAAAGAGCTGTTCGAGAGCCCAATTGTCCGGCATCGACCTGAAAACAGAGAAGTTAGCAAGATATTTAGCGCACATCAAATGCCGTAATTCATCAAATTCTTCGGCGACGTATTTTTTTAATTGGGCGAACTGATCGGCCTTTTCGCACACGTCCCAAAACAGAACTTCGCCTTTTCCCTTGTCTTCGAGCGTGATCAGGCCTAGGTTGAACATCGTAAAGAGCTCATCCCGGTTCTCGATCGCATCGTGGTAATACTCGCGGTAATTCTTGGCGTTTATCGTTTCGCGAAGATCGTGCAATTCGCGGACGACTTGCGGATCGTCTTTTTCGATCTCTATCGGCGTCAGGTCTTCAACGATCGTTTCAATCTCGTCCTGAATGTTCGTCACCAACATGGCGTGATAGGCCGAAAGGTATCTGCCCGATTCCTGGATGATCGTCGGGTGCGGGACATTTTCGTCGTCGCAGACGGTTTTGATAACGTAAATAACGTCGTTCGCAAACTCGCGTGCGTTGTAATTTGCCGACGATTCGAACGATGTCCGCGAACCGTCGTAATCGACTGCCATGCCGCCGCCGACGTCAAGGTAATCGATCGGGATTCCCATTTGCCTGATCTTCGAATACGTCCGGGCGGCTTCCTTCATAGCATTCTTGATCCGCTTGATGTCGGTAAGCTGAGAGCCGATGTGAAAATGAAGCAGCTTGAGCATGTCTATCCTGTCAGCTTCCTGAAGCTGACGAATGACATCGAGTATCTCTGTCGTCGTCAGTCCGAATTTTGCCGCCTCACCGCCGGATTTTTCCCATTTGCCCGAGCCTTTCGAATAGAGCTTTACGCGAACGCCGAGCATCGGCAGACTCGCCTCCGGGTTTTCGGCCGTCACTTCATCGAGCAGGCTGAACGTATGTTGGAGCTCGCTCATCTTCTCAATCACGATTACTACGTTCTTTCCCGCCGAGGCACCGGCAAAGGCGAGTTTTACAAAATCACGGTCTTTAAAACCGTTAAGCACGAGGAGGCTGTCCTTCGATTGCTCAAGCGCCATAGCTGCATAAAGTTCGGCCTTCGATCCGGCTTCGAGCCCAAAGTTATACCGCGAACCTTCGCGCAGGTATTCTTCAATCACAGCACGGTTCTGATTTACCTTCATCGGGTAGACACATAAATGGCCGCCTTCGTATTCGAATTCCTTTATGGATTTCTTAAACGCCGTCTGAAGCTTNNCCGATCAGAAGCTGCGGAAAGCGAAGCAGAACCGGGGTGTTTATTCCACGCTTGCGGAGGTCGTCGATTATTTCTTTGACATCGGCGGTTAGATTCTCGTTTTCCGGTGATTTTACAACCAGGTGGCCCTTGCGGTTTACGCCGAAATATCCGGCTCCCCAGTCGTCAATGCCGTAAGTTTCGGCGGTTTGCTCAATGACTGAACTCAATTTGCAATTCTCCAGTTGTGAAATCGGATCATATTACGCCTCAG
>DLHV01000092.1 GCA_002483395.1 Chloracidobacterium sp. UBA7659
ATTCCAATAATCGCCCTCGATGCCTTCGATAAACAAAGCCGCCTGTGCCTGTACGGCGTATGCACCGGCCTTATCGAGCGGGTCGCCGAGCTCCACCAAAAAATCTATTTCCGCCTCGCTCATCTCAACAAACTTCACCCGAGTTCGTTGCAGCCCGACACGCGAGTTCCCGTTCCGCACGACCGCTACACCGGTCAGCACCTCATGCCAACGCCCTGAGAGAATCGTCAGCATCCGCTTTGCATCGGCCGCATCCAAAGGCTTGCCGACGATCTGGTCGTCAATCACAACCGTCGTATCCGCGCCGAGTACGATCTCGCCCGCGTGCTGCCGTGCGATAGTCTCGGCCTTTGTCCGCGCAAGTCTCTGCACATAAACGTCCGGCGATTCACCCGGCAACTCCGACTCATCGATATCGGGCACGTCCTTTGTAAACTTCCACCCGACCGATTCCATTATTTCGGTACGTCGAGGGCTGCCCGAGGCGAGTATTATTTGCGGCAGGTTAACCATTGAGCTTCTGTGATTTAGCATTTAGAATTGATCTCGTTTAAGATAATAGTTGATAAACGCGAGATGGCAAATGCGGGACATTCTCAGCTCATTACCAAAAATATTCGATGGCTTTGACGGGAATGAGCCTGCCACCGAAGCGATTGTCTTCGCCGCCTGGAAGAATGTTGTCGGCGAAGCGTTGGGCCAGCATGCAGTTCCCGCGCGGCTTATCAAGAAGAAATTGATCGTCGCCGTTTCGAGCGAAACGTGGCGAAGGCAGGTCACGGATCTGGCCGATCAAATGATATTCAAGCTCAACGTGGCGCTCGGTTCGTCCCTCGTGTCGTTTATCGAATTCAGGATCGATGCCAAGATCGTCCGCGAACACCGGCGGAAGGACGAAGCCGCTCGGATTGCCGATGCAGAATGGAACGCATTGGCCAAAAAAGAAGTTACGCGGCAGCTTCAAAATGCCGCCGAAACAATAGTGGATGAATCGCTCCGATCGGTCTTTCTTGCGGCGGCGGGAAGCAGCTTGGCTAGAAGGCGGAAACACGACCGGTNNCGCCTAAAGGCGGAACTCCAAACGCTTTAATTTATGGACGTAAGAAAAGTCGCAAAACTCGCGCACCTCGAGATCACGGACGAGGAAGTCGCCCTTTACACGCCGCAGATGGCGGACATCGTAAAATACATTGAGCAGCTGAACGAGCTCGATACCGAAAACATCGAACCGATGCTCGGTGGCCTGACCGAAGAAGGCGCGGCGACCGAAGCTATCCGCGACGACGTGGCCGTGCCGTCGCTCGGCCAGGAAGCTGCTCTGAGCCAGGCCCCGTCCAGCGTCGCCGGCCATTTTCAAGTCCCGAAAGTTTTGTGAGGAATTTCTACCGCAGAGACACAGAGAAAATTGAGAATGGACAACTGAAAACGGAAAATAAAAGAATCGATCCAACATTCTCCATTTTCAATTGTTCATTTTCCATTGCTTCACTCCGTGTCTCCGTGCCTCTCTGGTTGATCCTTCTTTTGACTGGCTGCAGCATCCCGAATCTCGAACCACCTGCCTGCATAGAATCACGTACTGCGGTTCGGGAGTTTTACTCGTTCCACTTCGGGAACGACATGAAGTTCTCGACGGAGAACTTGAAGCTGCGCGAGAAATTTCTGACGCTCGAACTTTCGAAGCAGATGCAATCGGCGCAAGAAAACACCGATCCATTCACGACTGGTACAAGCGACTTCCCTAAAGCGTTTCGAGTCGGCGAATGCAAGGAATTTTCGCCTGGACAAACAGAATTTCAGGTGCTGCTCTTTTGGCGTGATGACACGCGAAGCGAACAGAGAGAAGTCAAAGTCGAGGCTGTAAAGCAAAACGAAAAATGGATGATTGATAAAATTTCGACAGAGTAAGGCGGAAACACGACCGGTAGGGAGTGTGTGGTTTCAACCGACGACGAAATACACCCGCTACCGTTCGTGTTTCAGCCTGTGAAACGAGATGATTAAGACCAATATAGAAAAAGTTTTAGACAACGCCGAAAGGCTGAACGATGAACTCAACTCGTTCCTTTCCATCGAACGCGAGCACGCCGTAAAACGTGCCTCAGAACTGGATGGGAACACCACTGACCTGCCGCTAAAAGGTGTTGCCGTCGCCGTCAAAGACAACATCTGCACAAAGGGAATGCGGACGTCATGCGGCTCGCGGATACTGCACAATTACAAGGCCCAGTATAACGCGACGGCCATCGACCGTTTAAACGCAGCGGGTGCGATCATCGTCGGCAAAACGAACATGGACGAATTCGCCATGGGATCTTCTAACGAAAGCTCGGCGTTCGGCCCGGCAAAAAATCCCTGGGACACGTCGCGTGTTCCGGGCGGAAGCTCCGGCGGTTCGGCGGTCGCGGTCGCGTCTGGAGTCGTTCGGGCGGCATTGGGCTCGGAAACGGGCGGTTCTGTGCGGCAGCCGGCATCACTTTGCGGTATCGTCGGCTTCAAACCGACCTACGGCAGGATCTCGCGTTACGGCCTTGTTGCATTTGCGTCGTCGCTTGATAACATTGGTATCTTCGGCAAAACATCTAAAGATGTTGCCGGTGTTCTCAAAGTGATTGCGGGACGCGACGAACTCGACTCGACCTCAGCCGACGTGCTCGTTCCCGATTATCTTGCCGGGATTGACAATGATATTACGGGAAAAAAGATAGGCGTTCCGCGCACGTTATTTGGCAAGGGCCTGGATGAGGAGGTCAGAGAAAAGGTCGAGCAAGGTATTGAGAATTACCGCGAAATGGGCGCCGAGATAGTAGATGTCGAGCTGCCGCACGCTAAATATGGCATCGCCGTCTACTACATCATCGCTACGGCAGAAGCATCGTCCAATCTCGCCCGTTACGACGGCGTGCGNNGCCGAAGACACGCATGCCCTTCGCAAAATGTATTTCAAGACCCGCGAAGAAGGCTTCGGTGCCGAGGTCAAACGACGCATCATGCTGGGAACATACGTGCTCTCAAGCGGCTATTACGACGCCTATTACTCGAAGGCTCAAAAGGTCCGGGCTCTCGTAAAGCAGGATTACCAGAAGGCTTTCACGGCCTGCGACGCGATAATTACGCCCACATCGCCGTCCGTCGCCTTCAAGATCGGCGAAAAATCGGACGATCCACTGGCGATGTATTTGAGCGACGTTTATACGGTATCGGCAAATTTGGCCGGAATCCCGGGCATAAGCGTGCCGTGCGGCCTGAGCGGTGACGGCATGCCGATCGGCCTGCAGTTGACGGGCAATTTTTGGTCGGAAAGGAGTTTGCTGAATCTTGCGTCAGTCTATGAGACGCGTTATCCGCTAGACGCAAAACCTCAGATCTTCGCTGAATGATCTATCGAATTTCCAGCAGATCCGATCTGGCGTCTGCCGGGTGGCCGACAGGCTGCGGCAGCCGCAATTGGGTGAATTCGAGATTTCTTGCCACCACGCCGAAATCATCCGCCGACAGAATATTGCTCCACTGGTTATGGTCGCTGAGAAGTTTGGCGATTTCCGCGACGGGCAATGGCCGCGAGAAAAGGTATCCCTGGCCGTATTCGCAGCCAAGTATCCGCAATTGGTGAAATTGGTGGATAGTTTCGATACCTTCGGCGACCACGGTAAGATTTAGTGCCTTTGCGAGTGCGATCACGGTACGAACGATCTCGCCATTTTCCGATCCGTCTTCCATAGTACTGACAAACGACCGGTCGATTTTTAGCGTATCGATCGGAAAACGATGGAGATAGCTAAGGCTGGAATATCCGGTGCCAAAATCGTCAACGCTTACCTGCACACCGGTTTCCTTGATCTGTTTTAACATTAATGTCGCGGTTTCGGCATTTTCCATCAGGGCGCTTTCGGTAAGCTCCAACTTCAGACAAGCTGGCGTGATTCCCGTTTGGCTTATGACCGTTCTTATCTGATCGACCAACGCGGGGTGAACAAAGTGTTTACCTGAAAGATTGACCGCAATGCTAAGCTGCCGGCCGCCATACGTCTCGTTTTGCCATTTGACTATCTGCGTACATGCTGAGTGCAGTATCCGGACCGTCATTGGAACTATCAGGCCGGTATTTTCGGCAACCGGTATAAAATCATCCGGGTTAACAAGACCGAGCTGTGGGTGATTCCATCGGACAAGAGCCTCAAAGCCTTCCAGCGAAGCTCCGTCAAGCCCGATAATAGGTTGGTAGTAAAGTTCAAGTTCGTTTCGCTCGATCGCAAATCGCAGATCCGTTTCGAGCCGCAATCGTGTAACGGCCCGCGTATGCATCGTCTGGTCAAAAATGACGTAGTCTTCTTCGTGACCCTTCGCGTAGTACATCGCGATGTCGGCGTCGCGTAGAATGTCTTCCGCTTCCGTGTAGGCCGAGTTACCAAATGCGATTCCGATCTTCGCACTCGTGAATACCTGAAGGCCATCGAGTTCATAGGGTTCGGCAACCTGGCGGGCGAGACGCTGGGCAAAACCAGTCGCTTCTTCCTTGTTTTCCAGGTCTTTCAGTATCATGCCGAACTTGTCTCCGCCGAAACCGCCGACCATGTCACCCTTCCGGACAGCTCCAGAAATGCGAATTCCCACATCCTTGATCAGGCGGTCCCCCAACGAGTGTCCCAAACTGTCGTTTATCGTCTTAAAACTTTTAAGGTCAAGGAAAAGAACCGCGAAATCGCTTGAACTGCCGGTCTGGCTTTTCTGAAGGAGTTCCTTTAGCGTATCGATAAAGTAATTTCGGTTCGGCAAACCGGTGAGAGCATCGTAATAGGCTGCCTGGCGAAAATTTTCGTGNNGCTGCTTTTCTCCAATTTCGCGATATAGTGCTGAAGCTGCTTCACGTGGTTCTCAGCCTGCTCTGCTCGATCTCGTTCGGCCCGCTCGGCACGCTCGGCGGACCCCATGATGTCCTCAACATATCGGCGGTAAGCGAAATAGACCAATGCAAAGACTCCCGCCGCCGCCGCGAAAACAAAAACGTCGATCTGCTGCAGGGCCTTTGCGGCGAACCCGGCGAGGGCGGCGCAGCTTACGTACATTATCAGGGCGTTGACGCAGAGTTCCGTCCACACACTTACAAACGCCTTTCGAGTCCTGGTTGCAATGATCGCGGCAACGCCTATTGAGTTTACCAAAAAAAGCGATAGGGTCATTACGCCCAGAAGCCGGACAGCCGTGGATGTATCCCCATTCTCAAACACCGCAACCGCGGAGCCGAAGAATGCTCGTACAACCTGGGCCGTAACAAAAACTGCGACAGCGCTGATAGAAATGTTGGTTAGCGCGGTTTTTACCTGTATCGAGATTCCTTTCCGGTGAAGGCTGAAGGAATTAACCCCTGTTTCAAGGACCGAAAGTAACACCGCGACCTCGCCGCCATAAATCAACATTGACAGCATGATCATCGCGTCGGAGATCGTCAGGTGGATCTTGGTTTTGGGTAATTGTAGTCGAAGGTAGGAACTAAAAAATATCGTCACGACCGACAGGACAATCATGAACGTGTTTACACGCTGGACCGGAAATCCACGCACGGCCCACGCTGACGCCGCGATGCCGCATGGAAGCAGCAGCAGCAGGTAAACGTTGATCCTATCCTTTTCTTTCGTTGTTTCCATTCAGTTTGGGAGGATGACCAGTGATCTCGGAAGTTTGGGACTAAGGTGTGAATCGCGGCAAGACCGGTTGACGGACATTAAAGATTGTACACCAGAATTGCATCAAAATGCACTAAAAATTTTTCCGCATCCTCCGGTTTTTGCGGCAGTTTAGCTCGGTTCGAGCGTTCGCGTCCATGAACGGCCGACGCGTTCGCGGCGTTGGATCTCGTATTGCAATGACACGGTTAGTTTTGCAAATTCGCGCCGCCGCTGATCAAAAGCCCCGCCCACTATCGGAGAGTTGTCCGGCATGACAACGTTCTCCGATAACAATAGTTCCGAGCCTCCGATAGGCGTCCCCCCGTGTGATGATCTGGCTGCCATTAGCATTACTTTCACAATTCCGTTTCTCGTATTTATCTGCTGTCTCGGCTCGCGTGCCGCCTAATGCTCGCCTCACTTATTGGCAAGCGTTATGCCAACTGGCTAATGAAGCAGGCAAATATATGGAAAAACAAAGTTTACCGGTAGTTTCGAACGGAAAGGAGATGACCGTTTACCGATCGGCCATGTCAATTTGACCGACTCGCTCGCTCATTTTGACGCAAAAAAAGGCGACGCCGGAATTGCTTCCCTGCACCGCCGAGGATTCGAATTGACCAACCGCTATCTTGTAATTCCGACCTGCGTCAACGCGTATGCATAATCGAAGGCAACTTCCTTCAGCCGGTCGTACCTGCCCGACGAGCCGCCGTGGCCCGCGCCCATATTCGTTTTCAGAAGCAGTATGCTGTCATTGGTTTTCATCTCCCTGATCTTTGCCGCAAACTTTGCGCCTTCCCAATACGGCACCTGGCTGTCATTTAAAGATATCTCAACCAGCATATTCGGGTAATTCTGCGCCTTTACGTTGTCATACGGCGAATATTGGACCATATAATCCCACGCCGGCTTTTCGTTCGGGTTTCCCCACTCGATCCATTCCTCGGTAGTCAAAGGCAGGCTTGCGTCAAGCATCGTATTCATTACATCGACAAACGGCACCTGCGCGATAGCGGCTTTGAAAGTTTCCGGCGACTGATTGACGACCGCTCCCATCAACAATCCACCCGCGCTCCCGCCCTGAATGACCAGCCGGTCCGGGGACGTGTATTTGTTTGCGATCAGCCATTTTGCCGAATCGACAAAATCGTTGAAGGTGTTCATCTTCTTGAACATCCTTCCGTCGAGCCGCCATTTTTCGCCAAGCTCGCTGCCGCCGCGGATATGAGCTATCGCGTAGATCATCCCGCGGTCGACAAGGCTCAGGCGCGAGGTAGAAAATCCCGGATCGGTCGAAAAACCATATGAGCCGTAAGCATATAACAGCATTGGGGCCGAGCCGTCCATCTTCGTTCCCTTTTTCCAAACGATCGAAACGGGCACCTTGACGCCATCGCGGGCCACCGCCCAAACACGCTTCGTCTCGTACTGCGTTTTGTCGTAACCGCTGGGTATTTCCTGTTGTTTGATCAGATTGCTCTTGCGTGTTTTAAAGTCGAACTCATATGTCGAATTCGGCGTGATCATAGATGCGTAATTGTACCGAATGACCGGCATATCATATTCCGGATTGCTCGAAAGGCCAATTGTATAAACACTCTCGGGCGTTTCGATTCGCGAAGAAGCACGTCGCGTCTTTCGGTCCATCACCCGGATATATTCAAGCCCGTTCTCAAGCTCCGAGACAACGGCGTAATCCTTGAAAAAACTTATCCCGTCGATCTTTACCGCCGGATTGTACGGAATAAAATCCGTCCAGTTCTTTTCCGCCGGATCGGCCGCCGGGGCCTTCATCACCTTAAAATTCTCGGCGTCTTTATTGGTAACAATGTAGAACTCGCCGCTGTCGAAATCGGCGTTGTATTGATGGCCTTCGCGCCGCGGCGAGATCACCTTCCACTCACCAGTCGGATTATCGGCGGCGAGATAACGGTACTCATCCATCGTCTTCGCCCCGGAAACGATAAAGAGCATTTTGCGATCACGCGACCGGCCAACGCCGCTATTAAAAAGAACGTCTTTTTCTTCAAATATAGTATCGCTCTTGTCCGTCCCTACCGTATGCCGCCAGATCTTGTCCGAACGCTTCGATACAGGGTCTTCCTGTCCTATGAAAAGAAACTTGCCGTCGTTCGACCACTCAACCGACGTAACCCGCTCGAATGTGTCAGGCAGCATTTTGCCGCTCTTCAGGTCCTTGATCTGGAGTGAGTATTGGCGATAGCCGGTGGTGTCCGTCGCAAACGCCAGCATATTGCCGTCGTCGCTGGGCGAAAAATCGCTGATTGCAAAATACTTGAAACCCTTCGCCATCTCGTTTTGATCGAGGAGTACCTCAGGGTCCTTGCCGTCCTTCGCCCTACTGCGAAGGTAGGTCGGATACTGTTTGCCTTCTTCGGTCTTGTTGAAATACCAGTAATTACCGAGCTTGTACGGAACGCTGAGATCGGTCTGCTTTATGCGGCCGAGCATTTCCTTGTAAAGGTTGTCGGCAAACGCCTTGTGCTCGCCCATATGGGCCTCGGTATATGTATTCTCATCTTCGAGATATTTGATAATCTCCGGATTCTTTACCTTCTCGCGGTCACGCAGCCACGCGTAATTGTCCGTGATCTCGTAACCATGTATCTTGAGCACCTTCGGCTCCTTCTTCGCAACGGGTGGTTTCATATCTGTTTGAGCCAAAAGCGTATTGCCCGCGATGGCAATAACGACCAGGGCGGGGACTGACAACAATCCTTTCATTGTAACTTTACTCCTGATTATTGGAATGATAACTGCCGGTCAATACGTAGTATTTTAACCGTTTGTTTCGCAACAAGGAAACTTGCACCTTTATTTAGCGAAGAACTCTTTCTTCCGAAATCCCAAATCTAAATGTGTGATGGTTCTTCGGCGTGTTTCCGAGGCCACGGACCGGAGTAAAAATGTTTTGAGAAAATTTGACATCTTTTTTTAAGAATTGTCGCGTTAATAGGTATAAGGGGCATTTTGCGAATCTCCCTTTTAATGGGTGGAGGAAAAGACAATGAAAGTAAAAGACCTGAATTCTACACGTTCGCATATTCTTGGAAGCCGCCGCTCGAGCGGAAACGCGATTGTAAGCGAGCGGGCATCTTCGCCAAAACTGGGAGCAGAGGCGGCGACCGATTGGCTGTCGCGGATTGGTTATTTTTCACTTTTTGCCGGAGCGGCCTCACTTTTTGCCGCCCAGCCGCGGGAGGTTTGGGCAAGGGAGGTTAATGCTGCCGTGCCGCCGCGAATTGCGAAGAAGGCGAAGATCGTCGCGGAGCTTAATGGAAACTGCAGCAAGCCCGAACTGCTGAGGCGGCAAAGCGAATACCGCCTGCCGCATCAAAAAGGCAGCTTCGACGTGCTTGCCGTGCTTGCCGCAAACGACAATTGCCCGGGCACCGCTATACCGGCGGGAACCTATACGGCCGCTGCGCCTTACACCGACTCCGGCGACACAACGGGAGCCAACAATACGGTTTCATCCCACTCCTGCTTTTATAATTATTACGGGTATTATGACTTTTCGGCGGGCCCGGACAATATTTATTCATTTACCCTAACGGGCCGCGGAGCGAACCCGCGGATAGAGGTTTCCACGACATCTGGCACGTACAGTACGCAGATCTACATCTTAAACGCCCTCACCGGCACCAGGTGCCCGATCGGTACTGGCAATTATGCAGCCAACTGTCTGACCGCATCGGAATCTGTCGGTCTGGGAGGAACCGAAACGATAAACAGCCAGCAGATGCTTTCGCTTCCGTTGAATGTTCCCCTTCATTTTTTCGTTGATTCTTATTTCACTAACGCGAACGGCTCCGGTCCCTACACGATCAGGATGCAGGACGTTACCATCGCGGACAACCCTTTACCGCCGGCAAACAACGCGTCGATGGATATGAACGGTGACGGAGGATCGGATTTCATAGTTGCAAGGAACACCGGCGGTGGAGCGTCAGGACAGATGACCTGGCACACTCGCTCGAGCAACGACACCTTCCCGGCGCCGTCCGATTGGGGCATCGCATCCGATAAATTCCTCATGGCCGACTTTGACGCCGACGGCAAAGATGATCTTGCGGTATGGCGTCCCGGCACTCAAGGGCGCTTTTATATTGTCCGAAGCATTACTCAAACAATGCACATCGAGGATTTCGGTCAGACGGGCGATGATCCGACGGTTGTGGCCGATTATACGGGCGACGGCATAGACGATCTGGCGGTTTACCGCGACGGCGCCACGCCCGGTGAGCAAAGTTTTTGGTTCTACCGTTCCATCGGGTCAACACCGGGCGTATTTACGACAATCGCCTGGGGCCGGCACGGCGACAAGCCGGCGCCTGGAGACTATGACGGCCAGGGACGGGCGGACTTTGTCGTCCGGCGGGCCGACGGTGTAAACGGGCTCTTCTATATCAGATCCGCGGAATGGTTTGCGGAAAGCCTCGGAACCACGATGTTGTTTGGATTGGCGAACGACATGATCGTTCCCGGAGATTACGACGGCGACGGAAGGATTGACGTTGCGGTCGTTAGAGCCGGAGCGGATGGAATATTGGTTTGGGACTTTGAACCGAGTGGTACGGATGGAACAACCTTGGTCCGTAATTTCTGGGGCGTGGCCGCCACGGACATTATCACGCAAGGCGATTATGACGGCGACGGCAAAACGGAGTTGTCGGTCTGGCGGCCGGGCTCGCCGGGTACGTTCTTCCAGAAGAACCCAAATACCGGACAGATCAATGTGAAGTCGTGGGGCGAAACCGGCGACATGCCGGTTGCCAAATACAATACGCATTAGGAGCGGCCTTTTTCACTCCTAAATCATCTTGTTCCTTTTGTTCTTCCAGTTCCGTGGTCTATCCCATACCACTGAACAGGAAGAAACAAGAGGGTCAACAGAACCGAGCCTATTACTCGAATTTAGGGAAATGTTATGCAAGTCCAAAGAACATTTGACGCATCGACGCTAAATCAAAACGTGGTGAGCGCACTGCAGCAGGAGGTCGATCTTGGGGTCCAGGCCCTGACGCGCGGCAGCGGCGAAGTGGCCGTTACGTTTTTCCAAAGCGCTCTTAACAAGCTGACGGCGGAACAGCCCTTTTACGATCATCTTGTCCACAACCTGCTTTTGGCCTATAAACTTGTCATCGAGAACTTGCTGAAAGCCGGTAACACGGCAATGGCCTCAGATTTTCTGCGTGCTGCGCTTCGGTTGGAGATTCGGGGCGAAATGGCCGAGGATTCCGTCTTCGTGAAAAAATTTGCCGACAATTTCCAGAGCCTCGGCCTTGTTTTCTTCCAAAATGGCCGGTTTGACGAGAGCCTTCTGTGCTGCCGAAAAGCGATTTCTGTCAACCCCCGTCAGAGTTCTTACGTCAATTTGACGAATGCGCTGACGGCCACGCGAGGCCGGGCCAGGCTTTCTGACTTTACGGCGGAGATAACGCCGGAGCAGCTCGGCCGGCATATTTTTATTGCATGCGTCCCCAAAAGCGCCTCGACATTTCTCAAGAACCTTCTCGTGAACTTGACCGGCTATCGTGATTTGTTCTCCGTTTACGCGGCGGGGCAAAGCGAGCATGAGCTATATCTGCCGACGCTCCGGGACTCCGCCCATCTCGATACCGTTACGCAGCAGCACTGCCGGGCTTCCGACGCAAACGTCCACCTGATGCAGGCTTTCGATATCAGGCCGATCGTTCTCGTTCGCAATATTTTCGATTCGGTGATGAGCCTTCTCGATTTCTACACCAAGCAGGGCGCTTTCTACAACACATATTTCAGGGCCGATTTCCAGTCTCTGGACCAAGAGACAAGGATCGATCTGCTGATCGACAATGTGGTCCCGTGGTATATGCAATTCGTGGCCTCGTGGGACCTGGTTGAAAAGGAAAAGCGGCTCGAGATCACCTGGCTGCGATACGAAGACCTCATCGGGGACAAACCTGCCGCAATTGCCGAGGTCTTGAAATTCTACGGTCTCGGAGCGCAGCAAAAAGCGGTCGAAGCAAAGATCAGGGAGACGGAGTCGGAAGGCCGGAAAATACGCTTCAACAAGGGAATTGCCGGTCGCGGAAACACGGGCCTTACCGGCAGTCAGAAGGAAAAAATCCGGCGACTTTCCAGATATTATCCAACAACGGACTTTAGCCGGATAGGGTTGTAATTTAAGAGAACGTTGCTTGGTGTCGTTGCCTCAGCGGGCACGTTTTGTATTGTGACTGCCGGTACGGGACGCATTACCTCAGCTAGCTGGGGCGCCGCCGGTGACTACCCGGTTGCTAACTACAACGTACATTAAATTGGAGATGTTTTGGCGGGAATCTGTCGGTTCTTCCGGCTTCGCCACAGGGCTTTGCGGAAAGGCTTCGAAAACAACCTCGAAGCCTGCCTCCACTCTTGAAATATCTCTGTTCCACCCCGCCAGGTGTTCCACTGTTCCAGGGTGGAACAGTGGAACAAAACGAGATATCTATCGAGGTTGCAAAAATCACTCTTTTGCTACTGCTCATCCTCCGCCGGAGTCGCCGTCGCGGCTGGCCTTGATGGTTCGGTTCTTCCGACACCGAGATTATCGAAATTGAGCATCGCGTTGAACAGGAGAGAAAAACTGCCGTGAGTTTGGTGGCGCCACATTGGGTTGTTGGCGAACATGACGACGTGGCCTTTGCCGACCGGGACGTCGACGACCGCCGCTTTCCCCGCCAGTTCTGAACCGCCTGCGAGCATTCCGCTTACAAGCAGGTCCTTTTCCGCCGTTGCGAATCGCAAAACCACACGCGGCCGAGTCGCGAGTGGCGGGATCTGCGCAGGGTCTGGCGTCGGTGTCGGGGCCGTCATGTCGGACGGTTTACGTCCCTGAACAGCGTCCGGGTCGGTTTCGCTTCCGCGTCCGGTCGGGCGTCCGGTCGGCTGCCCGCCCCCAGCACCACCTCCGCCGAAACCTCCCTGGCCGATTGCCGCCACCTGCAGCAGCGGTGACTGGTTAAAATAAACCGCAAGCCTTTCGTCATAGCCGTAAGAGATCGGGCTTTTGCGGTCCGCAAAGGTCGTACTGATCACTGACCCGCGTGCCTGCAGCGTCCTCGCTTCCTGTATCGAGACGCCCGACACCATACCAAAATCGATCGGCAGCGAAGCATTCCCGCCGACCGTCACGAACAGGCCACCGCTCTCGATAAACTGCTGCAAATTTGCAACGCCCTGAATTCCCATTCCTCCACGAATGTCATCGGTCTGATCCGGTGACATGCCCATATTTGGCGTGAGTTCCGAACTTTTCCACGGTATCGCGGCTTCCGATTCGTTGAATTTCGGAATACCTCGTACAATGGCCTGGGCGCTTCCGCCGACCGGCCCCCAAATGATCACGTCCCATTTTTCGCGCAGGTTCGCGGTGCGGCCGATCTCCTGATCAGAAATATAATCGTAAGGAATCCCAAGCCGGTCGAACTCGATCCTGTACCAACCCTCGTTTTGCGTATTGATCCACGTATGCACGAGAGCGATACGCGGCACAGCGACGAGATGCTGTGCAACATCCGGGATTTTATCGACTGCGGTTACCGTCAGGCCGAGGTCGAAAACTTCCCTCTTAATTCGATCCGTGACGTCCGCCGGATTGCCTTCGGTCTTGATGATGTAAGAGCCGGCGTTGAAGTTCTTTTCGCCGATCTTGAACGAGGCTTCCGCCGACGAGAATTTCACGTCCTTCAGCCTGTACCGAAGCTGTGCGATTGCGCTCTCGCCTGTGTGGTTCACGACGAAGCCGGCGAAGCCTGAGCCCTCAGCCTTCCCTGTTACCTTGATCGGCCCATTCGTCAATGTCATCGCCGCGTCGAGAATTTTTTCGTCCTTTATGCGGGCCGTTTTTACATTTCGCAGCGGCCCAAGTGTCCAGCCGGTGTCATCATACGGCCGCGGGTCGTTGACGTTGTAATACTGCGTGTCGAGCAGCATGTCAGCCATTCGCGAATACGGCTGGTCCATCCGCACGACATAGCTGCCCGCGCCGAATTTTCCGTCCTTTGTCTCAATGGCGGCATTCAGCTTGTGCACTTCGCAGCCTTGCATCTTCAGCAAATTCACGAGGTCAGCCGCCTCGATCGGACGCGTTTCATCGCCCGGCAAAACATACGCCGCCGGCCCTTCTGTCTTGGCTTTTGCGACCGAACGCTTGCTTTTCAGATAGAAATTATTGAGAAAACGCTCTTTGTTATTCGCCACATAGTTCATGGCGATCAGCAGCGCGCTCTGCGACAGATTGATATTGTTCCTGATCGACCACTTTACACGCGGCAGCGGCGGATTCGGCCGGAACCAGTCGCGGCCCGACTGTGCACCGACAACGCGGTCTTGTGTGTCCGCCCCGCCGTTTCCGAAAGTCTCGTAAAATCGCCCGATCGAGTTATGCCCATTGGCGACATAGAACATATAGTTCGGTGCCCAGCCGTCATAAAACCCGTGCGTCCACACGCCGGGCACGCCGCGCTTGGTCATCTCCTCGATCTCGTGGTATGCAAGCGTCTGCCACTCATCTATTACGATCGGATCAAGCCAGGCGTTGTAGGGCCCGGTGCCGGTGGATGTGTATAGAAACGGCACCGATTCGTGCAGGTCGTGCAGAACCGTCGGATGATAATCGAGGAAAGTCGCCATCTGGTTCCGCGTCAAAGCCAAAGCCATGCCCATAGAATCACGATTGTTGTCGTGGGCGACATATTTGCCCCAGTAGATCAATCCGGGAAAGCGTTTGCCTTCGTTCGCCTTGCGGTAATTGTAAAGGTCGACCATCGTGTCGCGCCCGTCCACTTCCAGGGTCGGCGTGATCAGCACGATGACGTTTTTGCGGATCGCCTGTATCAATGGCGATTCCTCGACCGCAAGCCGGTACGCCATTTCCATCAGCATTTCGGGGCTTCCCGTTTCCGGCGAGTGTATAGACCCCGATGCCCAGTAGATCGCTTTGCCTTCGGCCACAAGTTGCTTTGCCAACTCGTCGTTGATCTGTCTTGGATCTCCCAGTTTCGCCGTGATCTCTTTATAACGAGCCAGCTTCGCCAAATTCGCTTCGTCCGAAACGGCAATCAACATCTGCTCGCGGCCTTGCTCGCTCTTTTCCGGCGCGACAAAAGTTCGCACGCGCGGGCTGGCCTTCTCAAGCTCGTGGTAATAGCGGTACTGGTCCTTTGTATACGTCAGCTTGTTCGGAGTGCCAACAGGATATCCTAAAACCTTCTCAGGCGTCGGCACCTTCGCCGAAGCCGGCAGATGATCGACGATCTCGGTCAGGAACATCTTGTCGGTCGTGTTTTTTATGATCGATTCCGTGTAAGCGGCATCGACCGGCTGGGCGGCAGTTTTGTTTACGGCCGCATCGGTTTTCTTAACTGACGGCTTTAAGGCTCCGGCGGTTGCGGCCAACCGGGTCTGTTTATTTGATTGGGTTTGGGCAAAAAGGGGTGTGCACAAGGCAAACAACAATACGGCTGCAGCAACGCGTTTCATAGTCGTGTCTCCGGGTTTAATTTAAAAAAAGAGTTGGGAATGATTTTACCAGATTCTTGTCAGATCACCTGCATGAGTGCGTGGGTTTGTGCTTGTCCGAAGAAAAATTCTTGACTTTATCCTTTCAAAGTAGTAATCAAGTAGTTACAGTTTGAAAATCATAAACGAGCTCTCTCTCCGATAATTTCCAAGCCCAAGGCTGGATAAAAATTTCAATTAAAATGCCCACAGTATCGATCTCTAGTCCATGGATCGGCTTTTGCATCGCTTAATTTCAGATGCTCCTCCCGGCATCTTCGGACTTAAATGATCGAGCGGAAAAGATATGGTGACGATTGAGTCACTGCGGAGGTAGAGCATGAAAATCTGTTCGATTTGTCGCCGATGCTGCGATGACACAGCAGTTACCTGTGCTGAAGAAAGTCATCCTCCTCTCTCCGAAACGCGTAACGGCAGCCCGGAAATGGTCGCCGGTTATCGCCTGGACTTTTATCTCGATGCCGGCAGAAAGGGCGAGATCTTCCGGGCCAGCCGAACCGATTGCGGTCAACCCTGCCGGATCAGAATCCTCGCCACGGACGCGCAACACGCTCAACGATTCTTGGGCGACGCAAAGCTTGCCGCCGCGCTTTTTCACCCCAATGTGGCCGACGTTTACGAAGTGGGTTCTTTAGATAGCGGCGAATGTTTCGTTGTCGAGGAAGACACGGGATGCGAAACACTGAGCGACTTCTTGAAAACGAGCGGCGTGCCTCAGCTTCTGACCTCAATTCAGATCGTGCGCCAGGCAGCGGAAGCATTGCACGCCATTCACCTGAAAGGTTTAAGGCACCTCGCTATCCGTCCCGAAAACATCATTTTGACGACCGATCACGAATCTCGCCGGCTGGTAAAAATTCAAAATATCGATTTCGGCGGCGTCGGGCAGTCCATTGTTTCAAACAAATTCCTGATCGATTCTGCTTTGGATTCGCTTAAATACTTCGCGCCGGAACAATTCGACGGCGAAGCCGCGAGCGAGCGGACGGACGTTTACAGTCTCGGCATCGTTTTCTATGAAATGCTCGCCGGTGCGCCGCCATTCGACGCGCCAAGTGCTGCCGGCCTGATTGAAAAGCATAAGAGTCAGCCCCCACCCGATATTAAGATCGACAATTTCAATCTGCGAATGCTGGTGACTCATGCCTTGACGGAAGCGCTTCAAAAACGGCCCGAGTCGCGTCAATCTTCGGCAAACGCCTTTGCGCGCCAACTTCGTCATATTGAGCAACTGGCAAATCATGTTTCGACTCCGCCTCCGGCGGGTATCGTTCCGCCGGCACCGTCGAGATCGGTGCCACGCGTTAGTGTTGCTCTCGCCGCGTCCGCGACAATTCGGCCCGCCGTGGTAATGGAAACGCTGACAACAATTTACAAAGATATTCAACCGGCCACTGCTTTCAAAACCGAAAGCGACCCCGTTCCCTTCATCGATCTTGAGAGTTCGGCCGATTTGCCTGAAATTCCGGCTCTCATAACCGCAGAGATCCCGATTGAAAAAGCCGCACCGGTCATTGAAAACTTTGACGAAGCAGAAACGATCGCTCCTGTCGTTCGGCGGCGTTCGCGGCTGAAACTTCACCGGAAAAGACCGACTTGGAAGCCGGTACTGCCAGCGATTGGAATTATTGAAAAAACCTATCTTACTGCCGTCGAGCCCATACAGGTGATGCCCGTTCAGCTTCAAGCCGTGACCCAGGAAATATCGGCGTATCAACCAGAACCCGAAGCGATCGTGGCCATTCCCGAACCCATGAAACCTACCAGGATCGAATGGAACCAGCCAGAGGATGACATTCCTTCGGTAGAGGACGTAATGGAAGTTCTTGCAAAGGAACAAGTAACGGAAATTTCGGTCGTGCAGTCTGATCCCGAACAGATTGCGGCGGCGGGTCTCCAAAACAGCCCGATCCAAGTGAACCAGCCAGAGGACGACATTCCACCTAAGGAACGTATAACGGAAATTCCGGTCGTGCTGCCGGCGCCGGAAAAGATCGCAGTCGCTCACGCCCGCAGCAAACCGGAAATCCCGGCCGTTCCGGTAGAGCCGGAAGAGATCACGCTCGTTCGATCTCCGGGCAGACGAATTAAGATCGAATGGGGACAGCCCACGGCTGCGCAAAAGTTTTCGCGGCATACGCCGGAGGAACTCAGCTTTTCCCCGACAATCCTGGGAAACAGGAAAAGGAAGATACCTGATCTTGATCCGGGAGAATCATTTCTTTCAGCTTACTACGGTCCATCGCGCACATCCGTTCCATATCGCTTCCTGATGATCGGCGGCGGTTTCATGGCTCTGTTGGCTCTGTTCTTGTTCGGAAGTGATTCTGTCTGGACGTACGTTAAGGCCTGGAAATCGGGCGATTCCATGGCAGAGAAAACAACTTCGGTGAATGGCACCCTTCCGCCCGCCGCCCCGATAAAAGCCGTTTCGCCGTCCAGGAAAAAGACTCGAAAATATTTGGACAATACTTCGGGTGCAGAACGATCGACACCGCCGGCCGAAGCGCGTTCGCCGCTTTCCGATACTATCTCGCCGACTTCCGCCGTGAAAACCCACGATCGGAACCGGCCGTCAAAACCGGCAGCGGGCAGCCAAAACGTTGGAAAACTGCCCCAAAACGGCAAAACAAAACCCGGTTTTGAACCTGCGAAGAAGTCCACCGATAAAAAGCTGCTTCAGATTTCAAGTAAAGTTTCAGGTGTTACTCGTCCGCGAATCGTCAAAGATCGCAAACATTAGGGAAATTCAGTTCCTGTCAGAACCACCTGCGTAAGAGTCTGTGTCAAACCTGGTTCCTCGGGCTTTGCTCATCGATATGCGGCGAAACTCTCTGCTTCGCCGGTACCGTCATACATGTTCCGAGCGGCTAAGCCGCCACCGCCAATCGCTCGGGCTCATACGCCCGTAATTACAGCTTGAAACGGCGGTGGAGCCGCGGTACCTTGGAACGGCGNNTGGTTCTGAGGCGGATGCACGTTTCTCAGGCATTCGCAATTCGCTATTTCTCTACCGAATCGCGTTTTCGTACCAGTCTTTCCAGAGCGACCTGATCCGCCAGCCAAGGAAAATCGTTATTGGGTGGGTGAAAAAGAGCATTCGCATCAAGCCCATTTTGTCCCAGCGGCGCGATGAGGTTCGGACCTTGGGTTCCTCGACAAATGTAGTTTGGCAGCCACGTTTTTTGGCGAGCTTGTCGAGGCGCCAGTGAAAGTCGATGTCTTCGCCAACGTAGATCGTCGCGTCGTAACCGCCGAGTTCGTGAAAGATGTCGTCGCGGCAGAACTGCAAGGCACCTTGGCGCATTTTCATTATCTTTCCTAAAAAAGGCCAGAGCTTCATAAACCAGCGGACCCAGATGCGACGAAATTCACCTTCATACTCGACCGCGACGCCGCCGCCGAGGCATTTTGGGTCGGTCAAGGCTTTGATGATGTTCTCGAAAATGCCGAGAGCGACGAGCGTGTCGGCGTCGAGAAAAGCGATCACGTCGCCTTTTGCGTGCTGAGCACCTGTGTTGCGGACCTTGCCTATATTGTGCTCATTCTCTGTGATGATCCTGGCCCCGAAGCCTTCTGCGATCTTCCGCGTATCGTCGGTGCTCTCGTTGTCAACGACGATGATCTCGGCAACCTCAACCGTCGCGAGTGAAGCTCGCAGGGCCGCGAGCGTCTGCGGCAGGTATTTTTCCTCGTTGTAAGCCGGGATAACGACAGAAAGCTTCATCACGATCAAGATGCCGGATTCAGCCACGAATTGACACGAATTATCACGAATAAGAAACGTGCACTCATTCGTGCTATTCGTGGCAAAAAAATCTTATCTTTCCGCGATCGGCACGTATTTCTGATCTCGCTTGCCTATGTACTCGGCACGTGGGCGGATGAGTTTGTTGTTGCCGTATTGTTCGAGGATGTGACCGGTCCAGCCGGAGATGCGGCTGACGGCGAAGATCGGCGTGTAAAGGTCGAGCGGGATTCCCATCAGGTAATAGGTCGAAGCCGAGTAAAAATCGACATTCGGGTACATTCCCTTTTTCTCCAACATTAGCTGCTCGATCCGCTGCGACATTTCGTACCATTTCGACACGCCCGTTTTGTCGGCCATCTGCTTTGAGAATTTCCGCAGCCACGTCGCACGCGGGTCCTCGGTTTTGTAAACTGCGTGGCCGATGCCCATGATCTTCTTCTTATGCTCTAATGCGTCATCAACCCACGCATCGATCTTCGCCGGGTCGTCTATCTCGATGAGCATCTTCATCACATTCGTGTTCGCTCCGCCATGGAGCGGGCCGGATAATGCGGCGATACCGGCCGTAACCGCACCGTACATGTCGGCAAGCGTTCCGGCAACGACACGCGTCGTGAATGTCGAAGCGTTCAATTCGTGATCGGCATGCAGTATCAGGCAGATGTCGAACATCCTTGCCTCATCCGCTTCCGGTTTTTCGCCGCGAAGCATGTAGAGAAAATTCTCGGCAATGCTCAGGTTATGGTCCGGTGCGACAACTTCCTTGCTGTTTCTTATCCTGTCCCATGCGGCTGCTATAGTCCCGATCCGCCCGGTTATCCGCACCGCGGCACCGACGGCCGAATCGCGATCCGTGCCCTGGCCCTGCGGATCGTAAAGATCCAGCGACGAAACGGCGGTCCTCAGCACGTCCATCGGATCGGACGCCTTCGGATACTGTTTCATCAGCTCTATGACTTCGGCCGGAGTCTCATAATTTCTGCGGAGCCGTGCCTCGTGCTCGGCCAGCTCGTCCGCCGTCGGCAGACGCCCGTTCCACAGCAAGTAAACGACTTCTTCAAAGGTCGAATGTTCCGCTAGATCGTGAATGTCATAACCCTGATAGATCAGCTTGCCTTCGATGCCGTTGACATCGCCGATCGCGCTCTGCGCGGCGACAACTCCTCGAAGCCCCTCGGTTGCGGCGGTTGTTTCTGTTCCTGTGGTCATTGGTGGTTTATCCTGTATTTTCTTAAATTTAGTGGCTGGCTCAATTCTATTCCAACACGCCGTATAGATACAAGCTTGGCAATCGAAAACCGACTTTGCCAACTTCCCAAAAAAAGTGAAAAAAAATGTTTGACAAGGGTGATGTTTTACGCTATTCTTTTATTACTAAACGCGTGTTAGTAAACAAGGGAGGCAAAACGATTGCTCCCAGCCTGTGAGTTGCCTTTTTGTGAAATCCGGCCCGGAAATTAGCGACAGGAATTACGATTCGCGGGGACACTTTTGAGAGTCTTGTCGGCGCGATGCTCATGACTCGATACAGAGTAAGATTAGTAAAAGATATAAGGCTTGTTGCCGGCATGCAGCAGGCCTTTTCTTTTTGACGAAATACCCGGATTTTTTTGCCTTAGCTCCCCTCCTTACGAAGTAGGGTGGCGGTTCAACTCCCTCCTGGTTTGTGGAGGGGTGACTGACGGGCGGTAGAGAAGAACCCGGTCG
>DLHV01000202.1:0-7444 GCA_002483395.1 Chloracidobacterium sp. UBA7659
AGCGTGATGCCGAGATAAAATTCACGGTCGATTGGCAAGCCTTCCTCGATAAGCAGTGTTTTGACCTCGCGGCCTTCGGGACCGGTTTGATGCGTGACGAGCTGCATTCCGAGAATCTCACTCGCGACAACTCGCGCTTCTGCCGGAGATTTTGCGAGTTTGACGCCGCCGCCTTTACCGCGGCCACCGGCATGGATCTGTGCCTTTACGACGACAACATCGGTGGCGAGTTCGCGCGCAGCAGCCTCAGCTTCTTCAGGTGTTCTGGCGACAATACCTCGCGGTACCGGAACGCCGTAATCTTTAAGAAGGGCTTTGCCCTGGTATTCGTGGATTNNGTTCCAACTTTAGTTGGCTATTCTTCGCGCGAAGCCCGCTGAAGCGGGAACTCCGAACTTTTGGAACTCTGAGCGAGAAGTTTAGCTTTCAGGCCACAAAAAGGCAAAGGCGTCATGGCGACCGACTTTGCCTTAAATACCACAAGAATGTGAACTTACATATTCACGACGAGCTTCAACACTTTCCACTGCCCGATGCGTTAGACATTTCGTATTTGACGGCGAGCGGCGTATGCCAAAGACACAACCGTCAAGCTACGATGTTCTACCAAAGTAAATCGATTGAAACGTTACTGATCTTTCGTGTTAATTTCAATCGAAATCAACTTCCAGTCTTCACCCTCTGGAATGTACTTGAGGTCGAAATTCGTTTTTCTCGGAGACGTTTGAAAAACGCCTTTGAGTCTCAGGGTTTTGATCCCAAATGAACTCTCGACGCTCGGACTTGGGTTAAAGCCGGCTTGAAGATTTCGAATCTCTTTGAAATCGAGTTTCGCGTTAATGAAATCCTTGAATACGTCTTTGAGCTTTTCCGGCGACGCCTGTTTTTGGAAAGGCTTAGACATAGTGCGATGAAAATCAGAAAAATCTCCCTTCCTGATCGCATCGTTGAAATCCAAAATGGTTGTCTTCACAATTTCCTGATTTTGGCTGTCCGTAGGGACCTCTNNCGGCCTTCGACGGCTTATCGGTCGAGGTATTTGACGAGGTACTCGAGGAATTGGATGTTGAGCTTGTGTTGTCTAGATCGAACATTTTGCCGCATGTGCAGCCCAACGCAATCGCCGCGACGATTGAGAACGCGATTAGGCCGCTAAACCGGATGTCCTTACCAAATAGCAGTGAAATTGCAAGTTGTTTCATAGTTTTCTCCTCATAATGAATGATCGATCAGTTTTTCCGCCACGGTTCAAGCAAGTTTACCCAACTCTCGACCGCCCTTTGATACTCGCCCTGGCACCTGACGGCACGCTCTTTGGGCAGGTAACCGTTGCTGACGATATTCGAGTGTTTGGCTGGATTTGAACCATATATCATGCACAGCGAATTGTAAAACCTCTGTTCCTTTAGCAAATGCTCGTCGGCCATATTGCGTTTCGAGTCGGCGGTTTGCTTCGACTCGATGGCAAACGCATCAGCGGCGGCAAACACTGCTCTCACACCTTCGTCGCCCAATTCCTTCAAGTTAATATACGCCGAACACCGGTCGGCGGCATCTTCTTCGTTGCCCGCGATCGGCAAATTATACTGATCTATCAACGCGTGGGCGATTTCATGCAGGAACACGAAACGCACGGCATCGGACATTTTTGCGTAGGCTTTTGCGTCCGGTGCTCCCGTACTTTTGAAGGTCCGGAAAAAATGCTCCATCAACTCGTAACACATTGTAACCGAACGATCACCCGCATCATAGAAGGCATTTACCTCTTTGCAGTCCTTGGTACGCAGCACGATGTCGTGCGGCAGGATCAGCGCCCGGTTGAGCTTTTCAGAGGCAAATTCGAGAAGCTTATCGGCTTTTACCTGGCGATCGATCTCCTTGTACCGCGGCGTTTCCACATCAAGATGCTCGACTTTAAAATCGCCCTCGTCCTTTTTCTTGTTTGCATCAGCGGGAGCGGCGGTATTCGGCTGCGAAGATCTCGTGTTGGACTCATCAACATATACGTCGGGCGAATCTGAAATCCCGTCGCGGTCCGCGCTGCAAAAGCAGGCCGTGGCAAGGAACAAGACCGATGCCGAGAAAAACAAATTGACAAAATTTGGGCGCATACAAAGAGCGTGTCAGATTACGCAGGCGGTTCTGCCCTACGATAACACCTGACGGCGCGGAGCAAACTATTTTGCAAAAAAAGGCTGATAAACCATAATTTACCAGCCAATGTCAATGATTCGATTACGCTTTGTCTATTGCGACCGCTCAACAAGCGTCAGTAGCGTCCTTATGGCAACGCCTGTCGGGCCCTTTGCCTGATGCGGGCGGACAGTATCGCACCACGCGGTTCCGGCAATGTCGAGATGTGCCCATTTGGCCTTGTCGACGAATTCCTGAATGAAGACGGCTCCCATGATCGTTCCGGCTTTGCCGCGAGGGCCGATGTTCTTGATGTCGGCGATGTCGGATTTGATCTGCTTGCTGTATTCGGTGCTTACAGGCAGTTGCCAGAATCCTTCGCCCGTTTCCTTTCCGCTTGCGATGATTTGCTCGACAAGCTCCTGATCGTTGCCCATAATGCCAGTGTTCTGATCGCCGAGTGCGACTATGACAGCTCCGGTCAGCGTGGCCATATCGACGATACGCGTCGCACCCTGTTTTTCGGCATACGCGACAGCATCAGCAAGGATGAGGCGGCCTTCGGCGTCGGTGTTGAGGATCTCGACCGTCTGCCCCGACATCGAGGTGACGATGTCNNGGCGTCGGTGTTGAGGATCTCGATGGTTTTACCGTTCGAGGCGGTGACGACGTCGCTCGGACGTGAGGCCTTTCCGTCGGGCATGTTCTCGACGGCCGCGACGATGCCGATAACGGGAATTGTCGGTTTGAGAAGCGCAATCGCCCGCATCGTGCCGATGACCGTTGCACCGCCCGACATGTCGTATTTCATCNNGAACGTGATGCCCTTGCCGACCAAAGCGAGAAGCTCGCCTTTCTTGCCGGTCCTCTTGGCAGGAGTATATTTTAACACGATCAATTTCGCTGGCTGCTCAGAACCGATGGAAACGCTCATCAGCGAACCCATGCCGAGCTTTGTCATTTTTGCTTCGTCGAGGATCTCGCATTTGAGGCCCGTTTCCTTTGCCATTTTCTGCGCACGGTTGGCCATTTCGGTTGGCGTCAGAATATTTGGCGGTTCGTTGGCGAGATCGCGGGTAAAATTCATCGCATCGCCGATCGTCTGGCCGCGACCGAGGCCTTTTTTCAGGTCGGCCGGTTTCGCACCTTCCGCGCAGACGACGATCCTTGTAACGGGCTTGTCTTTTTTGTCCTTGGTCTTGTACTTATCAAGCTCGAACTGGCTTGTGACCGCTCCCTGAACTGCATTCTGCGCAATAGTCGAAGCATCGCCGTCAAAGCGCGGCAGAAAGGCGAAACTGCCGACATTGCATTTACGCAGGTAGCGGGTCGCTGTTCCGGAGGCAACAGCTACGTCGGAAATCTTATAATCCGCCTTGCTGCCGGCACCGATCAGAAGGAGTCGCGATGCTTTGACCTTCCCGGCCGGTTTGATGCGAAACAGGGAAGTTTCGCCCGTTTCNNTCGCCCTTGATCTCCTCGGATTTCATCGCACCCGCAATATGGCCGCCGGCCAGCTTGTCCAGATCCTTGAACGGAGCGGACGACGGTTTATCGTCCTTAAAGACGACCACCGCGAGTGCTTCAACATTTGCTTCCGAAAAGTTTTCGGTGATACCTAAAGATTCCATCAAATACCTCTGTTTGAAAATTGTAAAGAATGTGCAAAAAGCGTTGTAATATCTATAACTTATCTCAAGTTTTGTTTCAACTGCTGTCGGGTTTCTTTATCCACAGTCTTCTTCATTTCGGTCTCGCGTTTGTCGTAAAGTTTCTTGCCCCTGGCAACGCCGATCTCGAACTTGATTCGGCCGTTTTTCCAGTATAGCGACGTGACGACGAGAGTCATGCCTTTTTGGGTCGTTTCCTTCTCAAGTTTTGCGATCTCGCGTTTGTGCAGGAGCAGCTTGCGGGTCCGCAGCGGGTCATGATTTTGTTTATTGCCGTGTGAATACGGTGAAATATGGGCGTTGAGCAGCCACACCTCGCCGTCACGTACCGATACATACGAATCCTTGAGCTGAATACGGCCGGCCATGATGCTCTTAACCTCGGTGCCCTGAAGCACCGCACCGGCTTCGAATTTATCGTTGATAATGAATTCGTGAAAGGCCTGGCGGTTGTTGATGATCTCCTTGTGATCGGCCATAAACCTTAATTTTGCCTGTCATTTACCGATCTCGCAAGCGGCTAAGTAGGACAGATTTGACAATCGCGCGACGCGACACGTAAATTAAGAGAACGCTGGGAGATCGTCTAATGGTAGGACTGCAGTCTCTGGATCTGCCTATCGGGGTTCGAATCCCTGTCTCCCAGCCAGAAATTAGTCGAGAGTCTGGAGTCAAGGGTCGGGAGTAGGAATTCCGACTCACGACTCACGACTCACGACTCACGACTCACGACTTTTATGGAAGATTGGCACGAAACAGAGATTCGGGTTCGCTATGCCGAGACCGATAAAATGGGTATTGTCCATCATTCCAACTATCTGATCTGGTTTGAATCGGGCAGAAGCGAGCTCTGTCGCGCCCGCGGCTTTTCCTACAAGGAAATGGAAGAAAACGACAATGCGCTGATGGTCGTCGCCGAAAGCTATTGCCGTTATAAATCGCCCGCTTATTACGAAGACGTACTCATCATCCGGACGCGTGTGGCCGAGGTCCGAAGCCGCTCGATCCGGTTTATTTACGAGATATTCCGTCCGTCGGATGGCACTTTGCTTGCCGAAGGCGAGACGCTTCATCTCGTCACCGACCAAAACAAAAAAGTGCGCCTGATTCCTGAGATGTACAAAGATAGGCTGCTTGCCGAACCGCAGCCCGAGGTGCAGGCTTTCCCCGCGAATCAAGCACCGCACTGAAATGAGTTCAAAGTTTAAAGTTCAAAGTCGGCCTTCGACTTGAGACCTTGAACCTTGAACCTTAAACTCATTCTTATGCCCGGTGCAGCCGAAGCCGAAATTTACTTCATCGCCGCTATGATGGTGCTGATACTTATTATCAGCGTCGCCGCCGTCTACTTTTTTTTCAAGCAGTACAAGAAAGAAATGAAAGAGCGACGCGAGCGGGAGGAGAAAAAAGCGGCTGCCCGCAACGCTTCGGTGGAATTACCGGACAGCGAAACCTAAATAGTTATGCCGCATAAGCAAATTTTGGACGGAGCGAAATCGGTATTCGTAATTGTCGATGTTCAAGAGGCTTTTCGAAGCGCGATCGGCGATTTTGCATTGATCGCGTCGAACATCGCCCGGGCTTCGCGCGGCTTTCAGATGCTTGATGTGCCGATAATCGTCACCGAGCAATATCCGGGCGGCCTTGGACGAACCGCCGAAGAGATTTTACTGACGTTGCCGGACGAATTTGAGCCGGTTGAAAAGACGGCGTTCAGTGCTTACGGTTCCGACGCTTTCCGGGAAAAGATCGCTGATCTCGGAGCGGAGCAGGTAGTTCTCTGCGGTATTGAAACGCACGTTTGTATCAGCCAGACGACCCATGATCTCTTAGAACAAGGATTAATGGTTCATCTGCTGACGGATTGTGTCGGGTCGAGATTCGAACACGACAAACGCGCCGGGCTGAAGAAAATGCGAAGCAGCGGCGTTATCACCTCAAGCGTTGAAATGGCGCTTTTTGAGCTAATGCGGGACGCGACGCATCCGAAATTCAGGGAAATTCAGGAGCTGATCAAATAGTATGAATCTTTCAAATAAAAAAGATAGGAGGTCGTTTGAACTGCCGTTTCGTTAGTGGAGGAACTAACGAAAATGAGCAGATCAAAACGAAAGACACCTATTATCGGTGTCGCAGGCGACAGCGAAAAAGAAGACAAGCAATTGTACAATCGGCGATATCGTCAGGCATTCAAACAACATCTGGCCACAAAGTTCGAAAACGACGCGTGGCCGCATCTGCACGAGTACAGCAATCCGTGGGGAATGGCGAAAGACGGGAAGTCGTGGTTCGATTCCCGCGATTATCCAAAGCGAATGCGGAAATGAGAGGCTGACCGAAAAGTCATTGGATGCCGATTGATGCGGCACAATCTAAGTTAGATGAGATTGGGAGCGGCTTTGAGTGATCCGGTAGTGACAACTTTTACATTTACGCGTGAAGAATACGTAAAGGCAATGAAACGCCATTACAAGACCGCGCTGAAAGTGCGGAGGGATGTAATTGCCGGGGTCGTTGCAATTGTAATAGGACTTTACCTCGCTTTTACATATGGTACAGCGTGGTTCACCTGGCTGTTACTTGTTCTCGGTGCCATTCTTCTTTCACTTGTGGCGTATGCTTTATTTCTGTTGCCCAGGATGATCTACAATTCTCAACCGAAATTGAAAAACGAATATCGTCTTTCATTCGCCGACGACGGCATTGGGTTCGAAACGGAGGGCATCGATTCGACTTTGCAATGGTCACTGTACCAATCGTGGCTACGCGATAACGAATTCTACATCATGTATCACGGAAAGCGGGATTTATCCGTGATTCCCCGGCGAGCATTGATCTCAGATGATGCGGACAGACGCTTGCGAGAAATGTTCGAGAATCACATCGGGCCTTCGGTGAATTAGCGGCGACGTGCCGAAAAGGCCAAACCTTTCTGCTTCTCAATTCGCACAAGCTCAAAACAAAGAACCCAGTCGCTACCGCTCCCGGTTCTGACAGTTTTGACGCCGCACGTCCAAAGCTTTACCATTGAGCTTTCGCCAACGTCAAATGGATATTCTCTCATCTCTCAATCCTCAGCAGGTCGAGGCGGTCAAGACCACAGAAGGGCCGTTATTGATACTTGCGGGGGCCGGTTCTGGCAAGACGCGTGTCATTACGGTGCGAATCGCGTATCTGATCGCCGAAAAGCACGTTCCGCCGCACAATATTCTGGCGGTGACCTTTACGAACAAGGCGGCCGGCGAGATGCGAAGCCGGGTCGAGAGCCTTCTGAAGGACCAGAAACTCGATTCCTTCCCGCTCATCTCTACGTTTCATAGCCTTTGCGTTCGCATTTTGCGTCAGGATATAGAAAAGCTTGGCGAAGGTTACACGCGATCTTTCACGATCTATGACACGGACGATTCGCAGAAGGTCATAAAGGCGTGTATTAAGGACCTCGGTTTGGATGAGAAACAGATCGTTCCGCGTGTCGTTCGGGGAGCCATCAGCGCGGCAAAGAATCGAGGCGAGGATGTCGGGCTCTTTACATCTCGGATAGAGCAGACGGATGAAAAACGCGCGGCCTATGCAAAGGTTTTTCAGATGTACGAAGAGCGCTTGAACAAGGCGAACGCACTCGATTTTGACGACCTGCTGAT
>DLHV01000202.1:7484-46942 GCA_002483395.1 Chloracidobacterium sp. UBA7659
CCAATCACCTGCAGGCGGAGATCGTCCGGCTGTTGGCCGCGACCCATGACAACGTGGCGGTGGTCGGCGACGACGCCCAGAGCATTTACGGCTTCAGGCAGGCCGACATCAGAAATATTCTTGAGTTTGAGCAGCAGTTTCCAAACGCAAAAGTGATTTTGCTCGAACAGAATTACCGCTCAACACAGACGATCCTGGACGCGGCCCACGCTATTATCGACAACAACGTAAACCAGAAAAAGAAAAAACTCTGGACCAAAAAGGAAGGTGGCGACCGAATTCTCTATTTTCAATCGCCGGATTCGGACAGCGAAGGGAGGTTTGTAGCCTCGCGGATCGAAGATCACCGACGGCGCGATGCAAGCAAGCGGATCGCGGTGCTTTATCGTACCAATGCACAGTCTCGTGTATTTGAAGAAGCGCTGAGGCGTTTGCGGATCGATTACAATATTGTCGGCGGTTTTTCCTTCTATGAGCGTGCTGAGATAAAGGACATCATTGCCTATCTGAAACTGGCTTTGAATCCGGCTGACGACATCGCCTTGATGCGGGTGATAAATACGCCGGCGCGCGGGCTGGGAAAGACCTCGCTTGACGAGGTCCAGATGCGGGCGAGGAAAAGCGGGGTTTCATTATGGGAAGCGATCGTTTCAATTGTCGATCGAAAAACGGAGGAGGCGGTGAGTCTGACGCCGCGTGCGAAAACGGCATTGGCTTCGTTCAAGAACACGATCGAAAAGCTTCAAGCAAAAGTGGCAGAATTTTCGCGCGGCGACAGGCGGGTCTCGGATGTCGTTATAGCAGCGATAGACGACAGCGGGTATTCATTAATGCTGAGGACGGAGAATTCTGACGAGGCGGAAGCAAGGCTCGAAAACCTTGAAGAACTTGTCAACGCCGCTGTTGATTACGACAAGTCCGAAGGAGACGGGCTTCGCGACTTTATCGATCACGCCGCTCTGACATCGGACACGGACAAATATGACGGCAATGCCGGAGTCACGTTGATGACGGTACACATGGCCAAGGGCCTTGAGTTTCCGATTGTATTTATCGTCGGGCTCGAAGACGGAATTTTCCCGCATTCGCGGAGCATTAACGATCCGAAGGAGTTGGAAGAGGAACGGCGCCTTGCGTATGTTGCCATCACGCGGGCAGAGGAATTGCTGTATGTGACACATTCGATGCGGCGGCGTACTTACGGCGAAGAAATAGCGTCTGAGCCTTCGCAATTTTTGAATGAAATGCCGCTTGAGCTTATCGACGATCTTTCACGCGGCCCGTCCTGGCTGTCGTTCGCCCGCGGTTCGACGGCGCCGGAGAGTAAATACGCAGTTGCAGCGTTGCGCGGCCAAAATACTGTCGAAAAGCCGAAGAATCTTTACACGGGCAAAACATATGACAATGCTGATGCGATTGCCGAGTTTTTCAAGACGAAAGGAATTTCACCGCCGAGACGCGGAGACGCGGAGAAGGAATCGGAAAGACCGATTTCCGGGTTTGATAAGTTGCGGTCTATTGCATCGGAAAAGGTTCGTGTGCCACAAACTGAACTGGACGACGCCCAGCCGATCGTGCCGGGGTCGCATGTTCGTCACGGTAAATACGGGAAAGGCTTGGTTTTACGCCGCGAAGGTACCGGCGATAACGTAAAATTAACCGTCAGTTTCCCCGGATTCGGCCAGAAAAAACTCATAGAAAAATTTGCTAATCTGCAAAAGGCATAATTTCGAAGCGTCTTTTGATGGATGAGATTTCAGGAGTCATTCGGCAATTATGAGCAATAAATTAACATTATCTTTAGTCGGTGTAATTCTTTTGGTTTCGGTGCTAGGATGCAGCTCGATCAACCCGTTTTCGGGTTCGGGCAAACCGGCGAACACTCCGTCGGGTTCAAAGGACAAAACATTGACGGACAAGGCGGTCGATAAGACGGTCGGCGAATCGAAGATCGGCGTTCCCGAATGCGACGAGGTGATGGATGCTATAGAAACCGAGCTTAACAACAGCGAGGACGATTTTGNNAAGGCTGTCAAAGCGACCGTCTTGAATCGGATCAAGGACAGCATTAAGCAAAGCGTCGAGGAAAACAAATCGGACACGGTCGAGCTTGCAAAGACTTGCAAGGAGTTCAAGACACAATTCGATAAGTACAAAGCCGAGGAAGAAAGCAAGAAAGGCCGTTAATAATTCTTTAGACGGTTGGCGAAGCCCGGTTTGATTTATTTCAAGCTGGGCTTTGCTGCCGGTTCAAAGCGGCTCGTATTTTTTTGAGGGTCTTGCTGGACTTTTGAAATAGTTCCGCAATAAACCGATTTCGGTAACGAAGTTCTGGCCGCTGGTTGTTCAAAAGGCTTTGAGTATTTTCATTTTCGATATCACAAAGCTAACGGATATGGTTTTTTACCTTCACCATCCGGAGCGAATCGGGAATCCGCTGAAGCCCTACGAACTAAAATTGATCAATGAGTGGAAGGCGTTCCGAACGACGATCACGCCTTGGGCGCAAAGGGANNCTTTAATGCGCGGCCCAGCCCTTGTTGGCCTTGTGGAATAGAAGGAACCGACGTTCCTGGATTTTAGTAGAGTTGAAAAGGCGCTATTTTCGCTCTGGGATGCGTATAATAGCTGTCATCATCAGCCCAAGTACCAAATTGGAGGTATAAAATGGCATTCGATCCAAAAACTCTACCGCCCGGCGCATACGCGGCGTACAGACAGGGCCCCAAGTTCTGGCCGCTGATGGTCGAAAAGGCGGTGCAGGCAAAGATCACAGATATCGACTTTCTCACGAGCGTCGTTTTTTATATGCACCATCCCGAACGAAATTGCAGGCCGATCGCGCCCGGTGAATTGACCATGATCGCTCAGTGGAAGTCATTCCGGGTTTCGGTAATGCTGAAGGTGTCGAATCGGAGCACCGGACATAATATGAGTTGGGACATTCCCAACGCCTTTATTTCAAATTATAGCGGTTGAACAAGGGTGCGATCACCGGGAAACGGTCTGGGATTTGAGCGGAAGGTGGGTCGAAATTAAGAATGACCCAGGAAGATTCCGCGAGGTCATTCTGATCGTACCGAAAACGCACGTTAAACGCTCATCACTTCGTGTTCCTTATTCTTCGCAAGCTCGTCGATCTTTGCGATGAACGCATTCGTAAGCTTTTGAACCTCATCGAGCCCGGAACGCTCTTCGTCTTCGGAAACCTCTTTATCCTTTAACATTTTCTTTAGCGCATCGTTGGAAGAGTGACGGATATTTCGGACGGCGACGCGGTGCTCTTCGGCTATTTCGTTGATCTGTTTTGCAAATTGTTTTCGACGCTCTTCGTTCAGTGCAGGGACCGTCAAGCGGATGATCTTGCCGTCGTTCGAAGGGGTCAGGCCGAGATTCGCTGCCATAATAGCCTTTTCAATAGCTCCGAGCTGCGTTGCGTCCCACGGCTGGACGGTGAGCATTTGCGGTTCGGGAACGGCGACAGACGCCATCTGGGCAAGCGGGGTTGGTGTGCCGTAATAATCGACATGCACGGCGTCAAGCAGGCCGACGGTCGCCCGCCCGGTGCGGACGTTTGAAAGTTTCCGCTTAAAGTCTTCGACGACCCCATCCATTTTGGGTTTTGCTGTGTTTGTTACGGTATCTACGCTCATAACTTAAAGGTACGATAGTCTGTCAGTCTGTCGCTACAGGCTAACGGCCTGTAGTACTATGCTGTCGTTGCCGAGCCGCCGACAGTGACCAATGTGCCGATGCTCAGATCGCCGCCGACGGCCTTTAGAATGTTGCCGGATTCCTTCATGTTAAAGACCATGATCGGCAGGTTATTATCCATGCAAAGTGAGATCGCCGACGCGTCCATAACTTTTAACTGTTTTTCGAGAACTTCCTGGTAGGAAATCTTCTCGAAACGCGTCGCCGTCGGGTCCTTCATCGGGTCGGCCGAGTAAATTCCATCGACCTTCGTGGCTTTGAAAATGACTTCGGCCCCGACCTCACAAGCACGCAGTGCGGCCGCTGAATCGGTTGTGAAATATGGGTTTCCGGTGCCGGCGGCGAAGATCACTACACGCTGCTTTTCCAAATGCCTGACTGCACGGCGGCGGATAAACGGTTCCGCCAACTGTGGTATATCAATGGCCGACATCACGCGTGTATAAACGCCAAGCTGCTCGAGAGCGTCCTGCAGAACGACGGCGTTCATCACCGTCGCGAGCATACCTGTATAGTCGGCAGCCGCACGGTCCATGTTTCCCGCCGACTCGGAAACGCCGCGAAAAATATTACCTCCGCCCACAACGACTGCAATCTCAATACCGAGATCATGAACCGCCTTGACCTCACGGGCGACAGATTCGGCAACGAGCGTGTCGATGCCGTAATTCTGAGTACCCATCAAGGCCTCGCCGGAGAGCTTTAGCAGGATGCGTTTATACATAACGGAGCGCGGACACTCTNNTGAAGCACGAACCATCGCAAATGACTCGGCCTGTTAAATTTTCGACGACATACATCGCTGAAGACGCGACGTTGCGGACAAGAGTGTCCGCCCTCCGTCACCCGACCATCGAAGCAACTTCCGATGCGAAATCATCCGCTTTTTTCTCAATCCCTTCGCCCATTTTGTAACGTGTGAAGCGGCGGATCGAAATGTTTTCCTTTATCGATGCGATCTTTTCGGTGACCAATTCGCCGACGGTCTTGCTCGGGTCTTTGACGAACGGCTGATCGACGAGTACGTTGTCTTCGTAAAATTTGTTCAGACGGCCCTCGATGATCTTGCCGAGCACATCTTCCGGCTTGCCGGCGTTTTTCGGATCGGACTTGAGCTGGTCTAAAAGGAACGCACGCTCTTTTTCAAGCTCGGCCGCCGGAACATCATCGCGATTTGCGTAACGCGGATCGGATGCGGCAATGTGCATCGCAACGTCTTTGACGAGCTGCTGAAATTCTTCGCCGCGCGAAACGAAATCGCTTTCGCAATTGATCTCGACGATCACGCCGACCTTTCCGCCCATGTGAATGTACGAGCCAACGGCGCCTTCGGCCGTGACGCGACCGGCTTTCTTGCCGGCGGTCGCCATGCCTTTTTTACGAAGGATCTCCATCGCCGCCGTTTCGTCGCCGCTTGCCTCGACCAGTGCGTTCTTGCAATCGATCATGCCCGCGCCGGTTTTCTCGCGCAGCGATTTTACTGCACCTGCTGTGATATCTGCCATAAATTACTCCAAGGAACGCGGACATTCCTGTCCGCATGTCATAAATATTTGCGGACAAGAATGTCCGCGTTCCGATGCTGTGAAAAAGCGTAGCCCATTCGTCATAAACGGAAACGGCTACGCTTTCAAAAAATAAAAATGTATCTAGCTTGCGGTTGCTTCCGTGCTCTCTTGAATTGTTTGTGCCGCAACTTCCTCGACGGTCTCGGCTGCTAACGGCAGCTCCGGTTCAGTCTCAACGGCGGTTTCGGCCACATCTTCCGCATGGGTTGCTTCAACTGTCGCAATAGACTGGTCCGCAATCTGAATGACCGGATCAGCCGGAGGAGCAAGGCTGTCGCCAATATTGTTCACATCTTCACCAGATTCCGTCGTTTCGGCAACTGCCGTGCGGCCTTCCGTCGCTACCTGCTGGCCTTCGAGGATCGCATCGGCGATACGCGAAGCGAACAGGCGGATCGCACGCAGAGCGTCATCATTGCCGGGAATTACCTGGTCGATGCCTTCGGGTGAGCAGTTTGTGTCGACAACGGCAACGATCGGAATGCCGAGACGATTTGCTTCCTTGACTGCAATATCTTCTTTACGGACGTCGATAATAAACATCATGTCCGGCGGCCCGCCCATTTCCTTGATGCCCGCGAGATTCTTCATCAGGCCTTCGTGCAGGCGGTCTAGTTTGAGGCGTTCCTTTTTGGTCAACATCTCGAAACGGCCATCTTCACGCATCGTTTCGATCTCTTTTAGCTTCGCGATCGACTTCTGGACCGTTTGATAGTTGGTCAAAAGTCCGCCGAGCCATCGGTTATTGATGTAATATTGCCCGCAACGTTCGGCTTCTTCCTTGATCGCCTCCTGTGCCTGGCGCTTTGTGCCGACGAAAAGGATTCAATGATTCGGGCGCTCGGTAAGCGATTCCGTAACGTAATTCAACGCGTCGCGGAAAAGCTTTTGCGTTTTCTGAAGGTCAATAATATAAATGCCGTTGCGTTCGCCAAAGATGTACTCTTTCATCTTCGGGTTCCAACGGCGAACCTGGTGTCCAAAGTGAACTCCTGCTTCGAGGAGTTCTTTCATGGTAACTGTTGCCAAAACGTTATATCTCCTGACTTTTTGGTTTTTGTACTCACCGTGGTCAGTTCCATAAACCAATGAACCACGGCGATGGATTAGTAAATCGTGAATCGTCAATCGTAAATAGAAAAACCATTCACGATTTTCGATTGACGAATTACAAGACTATCTCTTCGAGAACTGGAATCTTGCACGGGCACCCTTTTGGCCGTATTTCTTGCGTTCTTTTTGACGCGGATCGCGTGTTACGAGTCCTGCCTTTTTCAGTGCCGGACGCAGATCGGCGTTGAATTCCATCAAAGCACGCGTAATGCCGTGACGAACCGCACCCGCCTGTCCGGCCGTGCCGCCGCCACCGACATTTACCAGAATGTCGAATTTGCCGGCCGTGTCCGTAAGCCGAAGCGGCTGGCGAATGATCATCTGCAAAGCTTCGTTAGGGAAGTACGAGTTGAATTCGCGCTTGTTTACCGTGATATTTCCCGTTCCCGGACGAAGGTAAACCCTTGCTGTCGATGTTTTTCTGCGGCCTGTGCCGTAATATTGAATGTCTGCCATAAGTGAGTTCGGAGTTCGGAGTATGGAGTTGTGAGTCGAAGAACTCTCCGAACTCAGCACTCTCTGTACTCGTTAAACTAAATCGTTACCGCCTCCGGTTTCTGTGCTGAATGTTTGTGGTTGCCATCGGCGTAAACCTTTAATTTCTTGGCCATTGCCTTACCGAGCTTTGTTTTCGGGAGCATGCCCTTAACGGCAAGTTCGATGACCTTTTCAGGCTTTTTCTCGAACATTTCCTTGACCGAAGTTTCGCGCAAACCGCCCGGATAAAGCGTGTGGCGGTAATAGATCTTCTGGTCGTCCTTCGCACCGGTAAAAACCGCATGGCGTGCATTGATCACAATAACGTGATCGCCCATATCGAGAAACGGCGTCCAAGCCGGATTGTTCTTGCCCGAGAGCATCCTCGCCACTTCGGTTGCAAGACGGCCAACNNCCCTGGGCATCGACCACAAGCCATTTGCGATTTTGGTCCAAACCCTTTCCGCTCGGAAAATAAGTACTCATAATTGCCTACACTGATAGGTATATTCGCAAAAAAGCGAACCCACAGGATATCCAATTGGGGCGTGAAGGTCAAGTTGGGTTGGTCTAAAGTTAGAGCCTCTTTGCAAATGTCCTAGTTTGAACTCTTTAGAAATGTCCTATATTGAAAACCTAAGATGATCCTTTTTTTGGGGATATCCGATGGGTGAGAGAGGACAATTCAAATGAGTGAAAAAGAGCTGGGATCGTACACCGGTCACGGGCGGCGAATAATGGTAAAATGCGTCGTACAACGGAGATTTCATCTTTGAGAGGTTTGAATTGAACCGGATACTGGCGATTGCGTTATTTTAATACTTAATTTGCTGAAAATGAGGTATTTAGGATCGATTAAGACTGTAGCTACTGTGTTCGATGAAGGGGAAGATTGCCAAAAAGTCTCAGTACGAAACCATCGCTTCTACAATTCCAGGGGGCGAAAGGACTCCGCGCGCAGCGTTTGAACCTCTGGGAAGGGCAGTAAATCCTGATCCTGAACCATCTCGGTCGTTTTCGAAAAACATAATCGATAACGTTGTATCGAGCGAGCATGATCTTCCGGAAACCAACCCTCAAAATGTAATTGTGGCCGGAGCCGGTGGAGCCATCGTCGGTCAAAGTCTTCGGTCGCAAAGGCGGATCGAGAAGGATACAGAGCGCTTGGGCAAAGATAACTGGCTGGCGCGCAACGGACACTCGCTGACATATGTCGGCATTTTCCTCTTCACGCTTGTGCTTTATTTTCGGCCTTATGAGTTGATCCCGGCGCTTTCGGGATTTAATTCAATGGCATTGCTTTTCGCTGTGGCGACCTTATTAGTGTTTTTACCGTCTCAGGTAACAGCCGAAGGGACACTGACAGCTCTCCCGATCGAAGTAAAGTGCGTCCTGTTCATTACGGTGTGGGCATTGCTGACCATTCCGATCGCGAAGAATCCGCGGTTGGCCTGGGAGACCTTTAACGATACTTTCATCAAAGTCGTGTTGATGTTCATAATAATGGTCAACACTCTTCGCACAGCGGCGAGGCTTAAGGGTCTGATGTGGCTCGGGATCGGCGTCGGCGTCATGCTAAGTTTTCAGGCGCTCGATCTTTACGCGAAAGGCGAGTTCAAGACGGAAGGATATCGAGTCAGCGTCGATTTTGGCGGCATGTTCGGCAATCCAAATGACATGTCAATCCACCTTGTTATTTTTATTCCGATCGCGATCGCTCTCGGTGCCGCCGCAAAGAACAAAATAGCAAAGCTATTACTTTTTGGCGGTGCGGCGTTGATGGCCGCCGGAAGTTTTGTTACTCAGTCGCGAGGAGCGTTTCTCGGCATCCTCGCGGTTGCCGCCGTTTTAGTATGGAAACTGGGCCGAGCGCAAAGATTCAAGGCTGTTTTGATCGCTACGATCGTTGGGTTAATTGTAATACTTTTGGCGCCGGGCAATTACGGCCTGCGAGTCTTGTCGATCTTTATTCCGTCGCTCGACCCCGTTGGATCGGCCGATCAACGGACGGAACTTTTGATCAAATCGATCTGGGTGACGCTGCGAAATCCGGCCGGTATCGGCATTGGCAATTTTGAGATCGTCGCCAGCCATAATCTGGGAACTCATAATGCGTATACCCAGGTGTCCGCCGAGCTTGGCTGGCTGGCCTTTGCCGCCTACATGGTATTGCTCCTGAGCCCATTTCGAAAACTCGGTGCGATCGAACGCCAGATGTTCGAGAAAGGCGAACTCGCGTGGATTTATTATTTATCGATCGGCATACAGGCGAGCATCGCCGGATTTATGGCGTGTAGTTTCTTTAGCTCCGTCGCGTATCATTGGTACGTTTACTATCCGATAGCGTATGCAATCGGGATGCGGCGGATATATCAATTGGAACGGGAAGAGAGCACTACGTCGGCGACAGGGAATACTATGTCAGGAAATCTGGAGAACCGGCACGTCTAAGATGACTTTAATATTTGTGGCACAAATTATCTTTTGGGCAAGTGTTGGCCTGATTTTCTATGTGTACCTGGGTTATCCCGTCCTTGTTTACGTAATTAGCCGTATTTTTCCTAAACGTGTGAAGCGGGCTGAGATCGAGCCGCACGTTTCAATCATTATTACGGCCTATAACGAAGGGCGGGATATTCGAGCCAAACTTGAAAATACATTGCTGATTGATTATCCGTTAGAGAAACGGGAAATAATCGTCGCGTCGGATTGTTCCTCGGATAAGACCGATGAAATCGTAAGCGAGTTCGCGGATAAAAATGTAAAGCTGCTGCGTCAGCCTGAACGTCAGGGCAAAACTGCCGCCCAGAACATGGCGGTTGAACATGCAGTCGGCGAGATCATTTTGTTTTCCGATGCCACATCGATGTATGAGCCGGGCGTTCTTCGGGAAATACTGCCGAGTTTTGCGGATGAAACTGTTGGGTGCGTCGCGGGAAAGCTACTTTACACGGATCATTCCGGTTCGACAGTCGGGCAAGCCGCGAAGTCGTATTGGAGTTACGAAACGCTGTTAAAGGAGAGCGAAAGCAAAGCATGCTCGCTTATCGGCGCGTCTGGCTGTATTTATGCCGTGAGAAAATCGGCATATAAACCGATGTATTCCGAAGCGTGCTCGGACTTTCTGATCGCGACCGTGGTTTACAAACAAGGCATGCGTACGATTTACGAACCGAATGCAGTCTGCACCGAAGAGACGAACCGGCAAAGCAAAAAGGAAATGCGTATGCGAATCCGGGTGATCTCGCAAACATTTACCGACCTTTGGCGAAACCGCGAAATGCTCAGCCCATTTCGAAGCGGCTTCTTCGCGATAGAATTGATATCACACAAGTTAATGCGATACAACGTTCCATTATTTTTGGCTGCGGTCATAATATCTTCCGGTGCACTGGCGGTTTATTCGAAGTTTTACCTCGCGGTTTTCGCGGCACAGATCGCATTTTATTCTGCGGCTTTCGGAGCGTGGACGCTCGAGCGAAACAGGATAAAGACAGGTGTTCTTTCAATGCCGCTCTATTTCGTGCTAACAAACATCGCATCGATAGCGGGCTTTTTTCAGTTTCTACGGGGCGAACGCTACGCAAGCTGGGAACCGATACGCGACACAAGCGTCGGATCGGACATAATTCACTGATGAACGAATCGGTACGAATAAAAAGCTCACTCACCAACCAAAGCGCCTGGATCTTGTTTGCCAAGGTCGTCGGCTTTGGGTTGAACACGCTTTTTCCACTCCTGATCGTCCGTTACCTCACGCAGGAGAACGTCGGTGTTTATAGGCAGGCTTTTCTGATCGCATCGAACGCTGTCCTGGTTCTGCCGCTCGGATTTTCAATGAGCTCCTACTATTTTCTAAATCGTGAGTCCGAAAAGCACTCATCCGCTGTCTTCCACATTTTGATCTTTAACTTTGTTATGGGCGGACTGGCGTTTCTCGCGTTATTCTTTTTCCCGCAGATACTCGGATCGGCTTTTCAGAGTAAGGAAATGACGCGGCTGGCACCAATTATCGGCGTGCTCATATGGCTTTGGATCTTTTCGAGTTTTCTTGAAACCGTCGCTCTTGCTATGCAGGAAGCTCGGCTGACGGCCTTTTTCATTGTCACTGCCCAGTTGATAAAAACGGCACTGATGACGGGAGCGATCTTATTTTACGCAAATGTCGATTCGCTTATTCATGCCACTATCGTTTTGTTCATCTTGCAAACAATCGTTCTATTGGTTTATCTTCACGGGCGTTTCCCTTATTTCTGGAAGAGTTTCGATTTCCCCTTTTTCCGTCAACAAATGGCGTATGCATTGCCGTTTGGACTTTCGGTGCTGCTTTATGTCGGCCAGACCGATATTCACAACTACTTTGTCAGCCATGGTTTTAGCGCGGCTGAGTTCGCTATTTATTCGCAGGGCTGTTTTCAGCTTCCGTTGATTGCAATGCTCTATGAATCCGTGGGCTCGGTCATGATCCCGCGAATGAGCCAGCTGCAGCACGAAAACAAAAAGCGCGAAATGCTTGTAATGACCGTCAGTGCAACGCAGAAACTGGCGTTCTTTTATTTTCCGATCTTTTGCTACTTGATGGTTGTCGGCTTTGAATTCATAACGACCCTTTTTACAAAAGAATACGCTGACAGTGTTCCGATTTTTCGTGTAAATTTGCTCGCATTGCCACTTTTTAGTCTGGTGGTCGACCCGATCACGCGTGCGTTCCCGGTGGCGGGCAAATGGCTGCTCAAACTGCGGATCGGCATAATAGTGACACTGCTGGCCATATTCTGGCTTGGGATCGGCCGTTTCGATCTGATAACGATGATCTCGATCGTTGTGGGCGCAATTTTATTTGAAAAGATTGCGGCCGCATGGATTTCCGGGCGAATGCTTGAGGTACGGCCGACGGATGTCGGGCTTCTCAGACCGATAGGGAAGATTGCGATCGCCGCTTTTGTGTCGGGGCTGATCTTGCTTGCTTTCTACCTGATTGGTAGAGACATGCTCATGCAGGCATGTTTGAACGCGAGTCGGTGGCTGTTATCGTTTGTCGAGATCAAAAAAGGAGCGGATCTGATCGGCGGAGCCATATTCCTCGGTCTTTGTCTCGCGACTTACGGTGCGGTTTATTTGCTTTTTGCCAACTGGATGGGAGCTATTGAGCAAGGCGATAAGGACAAGGTTCTAGGCGTTTGGCGAAGGATGACGAGAAGAGATGCTCCCGTCAACGCGGTAGGCAGCGTCAGTGGCGATGTATAATTTGGTCAATAATTCGAATGTGCGGCATAACCGGTTTTATTACAAAAGATAGGAACGCCCCGATCGAGCCGCGCACTGCTTTGCTGGACCGGATGTGCGCGAGCATCATCTATCGTGGCCCTGACGAACAGGGAATGCTTGTGCGCGACAGGGCCGCACTTGGAATGCGTCGTTTGTCGATAATCGACATAAAGACCGGCCAGCAGCCGATATTCAGCGACGATGGCAATCTCGCAATCGTTTACAACGGCGAAACCTATAATTTTCGCGAGTTGCGAGAGGAATTGATCGGGCTCGGACGCGCATTCAATACAAATTCCGACACTGAAGTCATCGTCAACGCGTACGCGGAGTTCGGCACCGACTGCCTGAAAAAGTTTCGTGGCATGTTCGCGTTTGCGATCTGGGACTTTCGCGACGAGACGCTTTTCATCGCTCGCGATAGAGTCGGTAAAAAACCGCTGTTTTATANNCGAGCTAAAGACTCTGCTGGTCCATGGCGGACTTCGACGCGAGATAGATCTAGCGGCACTAGACGCTTATCTCACATTCGGCTACGTGCCTGAAGAATCATGCATTCTTAAGAATGTAAACAAGTTGCTGCCGGGACATTTCTTGACCTTCAAGAACGGACAGATTAAGACGGAAAAATATTGGGACTTTGATTATTCGGAGCCTCAGAATGTTAAAACTGAAGGAGAATATGTCGAGATTCTTCGGGAAAAGATCAAAGAAGCCGTTAACATTCGGCTTATCTCCGAGGTGCCGTTGGGAGCTTTTTTGTCCGGCGGCGTGGATTCGTCCACGATTGTCGGCATGATGTCACAGTGCTCGAAAACGCCTGTCAAAACCTTTTCGATCGGCTTCAAGGAAGACAGCTTTGATGAGTTGAAATACGCGAGGATTGCGGCCAGGCATTTCAATACCGATCATCACGAATTCATCGTCACACCCGATCTTTTCGATGTGGTTGACGAGCTTGTCTGGCATTTTGACGAGCCGTTCGCGGATCCGTCATCGCTCCCGACTTACATGCTGTCGAAGATGGCCCGTGAGCATGTGACAGTCGTTTTGTCGGGTGATGGAGGCGACGAGATTTTTGCCGGTTACAGCCGATATGTCACAAACGAAAAGCGCAGCGGCTTCGCGCATTTGCCGAAAGGGTTCCGCGAGGTCTTACTTCGCCCGATCAGCGAAATGCTGCCGCACAGGGCGTGGGGAAAAAACTATCTCTACAACATCTCGCTTGGTTCGACGGATCGTTATATTGACAGCGTTTCATGCTTTAACTTGCCTCGGAAGGCGTATTTATATTCAGATGATTTTAGGGAACGTCTTAATGGCGGTTTTGGCAAGGGCGAATACGACTTCAGCGGAATTGCCGAGGGTATTTCGACCGGCAATGAAATCGACAAACTGCTTTATCTGGACAGTAAAACATACTTGCCGGGGGACATTCTTACAAAGGTCGACCGGATGACAACGGCGAATTCACTAGAGGCCCGCGTGCCGCTGCTCGATCACGAACTGATCGAATTCGTCGTCGGTATTCCGTCGCATCTAAAAATGAACGGCCTGCAAACCAAGCACATTTTAAAGAAGGCGATGGAAGGCATCGTGCCGAACGAGATCCTGCATCGCGAAAAACAGGGCTTTGGCGTGCCGATCGGCGAGTGGATAAATATACAGCTGCGTGACCGCATTATCGGCGACTTGGGCGACAAACGGACCTTGGAACGCGGTTTTTTCAACATCGGTTATNNCGCTTCTGAAAGAACACTCGTATGGCCGGCGTGACCATTCGCACGCATTGTGGGTTTTGTGGATGTTTGAGCTTTGGCAACGCAAATATATCGATAACCAATAACGAAAGTGTGCAGAAAAGCGTTTTACATCTCATCCCGAGTTTTCACCAGGGCGGCTCGGAACAGCAGGCCGTACAATTGGTCAAGCTGCTGCAGGCAGACGGCACGTATCGCGTCCATGTGGCCTGTCTTGAAAAAAACGGTGTCTTGTTAGACGAGATCGAAGGTGCCGGGTTTACGGACATCCCGGAGTTCCGGCTGAATTCGTTTTACGATGTGAATATGATACGGCAATTGAGGCGTTGCAGTAAGTTTATTCGGGACAACAACATAGAGATCGTTCAAACGCATGACTTTTACACGAACATCTTTGGAATGGCGGCCGCCGCAATTGCCAGAGTGCCGGTTCGGATAGCCGCAAAACGCGAAACCGGGATGCGGTCATCAACTCAAAAATTCGTCGAGAGAAGGGCATTTGGTTTGGCACATGCAGTCATCGCCAATGCGGGACGGGTAAAGAATTATCTTGTCGAATCAGGGGTGCAGAAATCTAAGATCTCCGTGATTTACAACGGCATCGATCTGCAGAAAGTGACTGTTACCGCGATCGACCGTGAGTATATACTGCGGGAATTCGGATTGCCGACCGATAATTCGCTGCAATTTGTAACGATCGTCGCAAATTTACGAAGCGCCGTGAAAAATCATCGAATGTTTTTGCGAGCAGCGGCCAAGGTTAAAAGTCATGTTGCGAACGTTGGTTTTCTCATCGCCGGCGAAGGCGAACTGACCGACGAAATAAAGGCGTTCGCCGAAGAACTTGGACTAAAAAACAAGACATTCTTTTTGGGCCGGTGTTCTAAAATCGCCGAGTTGCTTTCGATCTCTAATATTTGTTGCTTAACTTCGGAATCCGAAGGTTTTTCGAATTCGATCATCGAATACATGGCGGCCGGGAAACCGGTAGTCGCAACCGACGTCGGCGGTGCGGCTGAGGCTGTCATAGAAGGCGAAACGGGATTTTTGATTGAGTCGAACGACCACGAGACTCTTGCTGATAGACTAATCAAGCTCATCAATGACCGCGACAGAGCGGAGCGAATGGGCGGCAGAGGGCGCGTGGTTGCGGAAGAGAAATTTTCGTTATCCGCTCGGAAAAAACTGACACTGGATTTGTACCAAAGCCAAATGGAGCACGTTAAGAGTGGCTAGAAGGAAGAAATTCTCGTCGATGACAAAGAAATGCGTGTTGTTCAACTAGGGCCCTTACCGCCACCCCACGGAGGCATTTATACAAACCTGAGAGCGATCCATGATCTTCTCATCAGCCGCGGACACAACGCGTCTGTCATCGCGATAACATCTGCTAGTCAAGCCGAGAAGGTTCCGAACGCGCATAAACCGCGTTCCGCCTTTCAATTGCTAAAGCTGCTGCTGACACTTGATTTTGATGTTGTTCATTGTCATATCGGAGGGGATTTCAGTTTTCGGCTTGCTGTTCTCATCCTTTTCTGTGGCATTTTACCCGGAAAAAAATCTGTCGTGACCTTCCATTCCGGTGGCTACGCCCGCGAAGCTGTTAAATTCGCAAAGCCAATGTCGATACGCGGCATCGCTTTCCGTTCGGTCGATTTTTTGATAGGAGTTAACGAGCAAATGCTCGAGATGTTCCGGGCATATGGCGTGTCCTATGGGAAGATGCGGTTGATCTTGCCATTTGCACTCAGCCGACCCGATCCGCAAACTGTGGTTCCATCGGACTTGGTGGATTTTGTAGACGCGCACGAACCGTTCTTGTTGTCTGTCGGCGGGCTTGAGCCGCAATATGCTCATTCTCTAATGATCGATGCAATGGAGACGGTTCTTCAAAAATTGCCAAAGGCGGGACTGACGATCGTCGGATCGGGAAGTCTTGAGGCCAAGCTTCGGGTGCAGATCGCCTCCAAAAATTATTCCGATAGAATTGCATTGGTCAACGATGTCGAACATGAAGTTGTGCTCCACCTTATCGAAAAGGCCGATGTCTTGCTTCGTCTGACGCAATATGACGGCGACGCGATCTCCGTTCGCGAGGGATTATTTTTGCAAACCCCCGTGATTGCCACCGATAATGGCATGCGCCCCGATGGCGTAAAATTGATCTCATCTCCGCCCACACTAAACGAACTGGCCGAAAGCATTGCGGAGATTGTTGCGCAGCCGACGTTTCAAGCGGGAGAAGCGGTAGGTGGCTTGCGAAACATCGAAGCGGTTTTGGATGTTTATGAAGATCTGTTGGCGAAATGATGTTTGGAAAGCTTAGGAAATTGAAGGGCAAGAGCATCGCCGAAATAAAAGACCGCGGGCGGCAGAAAGCGATCGTGCTTGCCGAACGGTTCGGGTTGTCGCCACGGACAATAATTCCATCTGATGAGCAGTTTTTTCGCTTATTCGGTCTCGAAGGCGAGACGATTTCCGGCGAATTACTTCTTTCACATTTCCGGTCGCGCGAAAAGCCCGGATTCTACGGCGCATTTGACGACCCCGACGCGACGGTTGCCGTGCTGCGGGAGCGATTTCCGGAGGATGTACACGCAATCGTAAAAAGAGCGGATCGGATATGCGACGGCTACTTTGACCTGCTTGGTTATGAAAATCTCTACTTCGAATCGGTTGTCCCAAACTGGCATTTCGAGCCTGTTTCGAGAATAACATCACCGCTGGTGCATTGGTTNNATCGACGAAACGAGTTCCGAGCAAACAGGTGATAAGAAAATTGTCTGGGAATTGAGTCGCCATCAGTACTTTGCAGTCCTCGGCCGGGCGTACTGGATCACGAAGGATGAAAGTTACGCCGAAACCTTCGTCGCTCATCTGGAAGATTGGATGGTCAATAATCCACCGAAGATAGGATTGAACTGGTTGTCTGGCCTCGAGATCGCGTTTCGCTCGATTTCGTGGTTATGGGCATTGCATTTCTTCAAGCATTCGCCGCGACTGACCCCAGCCGTTTTTGTGAGAATGCTGAAGTACTTGCATTTAAACGGACGCCATCTTGAAAAATATTTATCAACGTACAGCAGCCCGAATACGCACCTTACCGGCGAAGCCTTAGGGCTTTATTTTCTCGGCACGTTTTTACCGGAACTCAGCGATGCCGTGCAATGGAAAAAACTGGGTTACGAGGTTCTTCTTAATTCGCTGGATATCCAGGTGCGGCCGGATGGTGTTTATTGCGAACAGAAAAGCCACTATCATCGTTACACAACCGATTTTTATGCGAACCTGATGATCTTGCGGCAGATCGAAGGTCTGGATGTCGATCAAGNNGAAGGGCATCGGCAGAATCTGAAGCAACTCTTCGAGTTCTTAGTGTTTATTACCCAGCCAAACGGCAAAACGCCTTTGTTCGGCGATGACGACGGCGGACGTTTACATTTTCTTGATGAAAGTGAGTTTTCGGATTTCCGACCTACGCTCGCCGTGGGAGCCATGTTGTTCGAAGACCCAAACTTCAAATTTGCAGCGAACGAAGCAAGCGCGGAACTTCTGTGGTTGTTGGGACCGGAAGGATTGCATGGATTCGATGAAATAGAGCCGGTCGAGCTGNNTTTGAATCAGGCGGATTTTTCACGATTCGAAATTCCTGGAACCCCGAATCGAATTTTATGCTCATCGATTGCGGCGAACATGGTTTTCTGAACGGCGGCCATGCCCACGCCGATGCCCTGCAATTTATTTTGTCCATCGATGGCGAGCCGGTATTTGTCGATCCGGGAACCTACAACTACACTTCTGACCCCACAGCACGAGATCTGTACCGCTCGACGGCTGCACACAATTGCCTTACCGTGAACAGCGAATCGTCTTCAATTTCGGACGGACCGTTTTCCTGGCGTACAACTGCCAAATCTAAGCTCCTTGAATGGACTAGCAACAATGGCTCTATGAAATTTAAGGGGACGCACGATGGTTTCGAGCGTTTTGGCGTGGACTACGAACGTGGGATAGAGTTTAACAGAAATGGCACTATCACTGCCACTGACCAGATTAAATGCGCAAAGCCCAATTCNNATACTTTCTCCACATGTCGAGGCAGAGATCGCGGGAGATTTCCGCGTCTTTATCCGCTCGAAAGAAGGAAAACGCGTGCTACTGACCATTGATACTGAGTTGGTTTGTGGCGACGGGTCAAAAAACTCTTCGTGGAGTGTCGAGGAGTTTCCGATCTCGCCGCGTTATGGATCGTTGGTCGATTCGACTAAACTTGTGTTCAAGACCAAGGCTCAGGGCGATCTATTGATCTGCAACACGCTTACATGCGTTCCTAAATAGCTTTTCGACGAATATGTGCGGCATTAACGGCATAGTTTATTCAGAAAAGAGCGGGCAAACCGTTGACGCTGATGCGTTGATCGCGATGCGTGATGTTCTGCAATACCGCGGACCTGACGAGGCCGGGATATTTGTCGAACACAACGTCGGCCTCGGCCACCGGCGTCTTTCCATAGTCGATCTGAAGACGGGCCAGCAGCCGATGTTCAACAACGACAGGTCATGCGTCATAACATACAACGGCGAGGTTTATAATCATGCCGATTATCGGCTGGAATTGACGGCAAAAGGCTACCGGTACCGAACCCATTCGGACACTGAGGCGATACTTCATCTCTACGAAGAATACGGCGCAGAGTGTGTTCACAAACTTCGCGGGATGTTTGCGTTCGCGATCTGGAACAAAAATAAGCGAGAACTGTTTATAGCCCGTGACCGATTCGGAGTAAAGCCGCTCTATTATGTGCATGACGATGACGGAAGCTTGTTCTTTGCATCCGAGATCAAATCACTGCTTGTAGCACAAGCCGTCCGGCCTGAATTGAATTACTCCGCATTGCCGGATCAACTTGCAAATCACGGAACTTCATACGATGAAACCCTTTTTGCCGGCGTCATGCGGCTTTTGCCTGGACATTTTCTTAAATGGAAGGATGGAAATGTAAAAATCGAGAAGTATTGGGACCTGGGGTTCGAACCGAAACATAAGGACCGGACCGATGCCGAATTTGTCGAAGAGTGGCTGGAAATGTTCCGAAAGTCGGTCGAACTACGACTTATGTCGGATGTTCCGCTTGGAATGTTCCTATCTGGCGGTATCGATTCGTCAGCGATCGCGGCGATGATGGCGCAGATCGTCGATCAGCCGATAAAAACGTTTTCGGTCGGCTTTGCGGAACGCGAAGCGAATGAGTTCGAGTTTGCACGTATTGTATCTAAGGCCTTCAAAACCGATCATCACGAAATCGTTATCTCGCCCGAGCAGTTTTTCAAGGAACTTCCGAATTTGGTTTGGCATGAGGATGAACCGCTTGGATTTGAGGCTTCGATACCATTGTACTTTGTCTCGAAACTGGCCGAAAGGCACGTCAAAGTAGTTCTGACGGGTGAGGGCAGCGACGAGATCCTCGGCGGATACGGGAGATACGCCAAAACGCTTGCCTTGCTGAATTACGGCGAGAAATACGAATCCTATACGCCAAGATTCCTGCGTGACGCGGTCAGGTCCGGCGTCGGGACACTACCGAATTCGGTCAATCGAAAGCTCAAGAGGACTTTTCTAACACTAGATGCGAATATTGAAGACCTTTATTTTGACAATTTCGCCATCTTCAATAAATCGATGCAGGCAAAACTTTTGAGCGAGGAAACAAAATCCCGCATCGGCGAGTCGAATCCCTATCATTATCTCCAAAATTGGATCGCCGAGACCGACGCCGAAGATTTGCTTGACAAATTGCTGTATGCGGACACAAAAACCTATTTGCACGAGCTTTTGATGAAGCAAGATCAAATGTCCATGGCTGCCTCGGTCGAGAGCCGCGTACCTTTTCTCGATCACAAGCTTGTCGAATACACGGCGAAGCTGCCCGAAAGAATGAAGATCCGCGGCAGAACGACCAAATGGATACTACGCGAAGCGATGAAGGGAATTTTGCCTGGCGAGATCCTCGACCGCCCGAAAATGGGCTTTCCGGTGCCGCTTGGACGCTGGCTAAGAAACGAATTCAGGCATATTATTGACGAATTCGTCGTGAGCGAACGGGCGTTAGCTCGCGGTATATTCGAACCAGATTTTGTGCGCAAATTGGTTGCTTCCCACAATGCGGGTGAGGACCATACGACTCGCCTCTTCCGCCTTGTAAATTTTGAAATTTGGCACCGCCAATTTATAGACGGCGGGGCGTAATCCACTATGAAGGTCGAGTACATTTGCCACGCTTGTTCATTGATCGATACGGGAGATCTGCGTATCGTCACGGACCCGTGGTTTGCCGGGCCTGTCTTCTGCGAAAAATGGTACGTTTTTCCGAAACCTGTAAGAACGGATTTTGTCGAAGACACCGATGTCATTCTGATCTCGCACGGGCACGAGGACCATCTGAATGAAGCTACGCTGAAGCTTTTCCCCAAAAACGCTCGTGTTTTTTATCCCTACAGCTTTTTTGCCGGCGCAAAGGAGTTTATTGAGGGTATCGGCTTTGAAGACGTGAAAGAAGCGATTACGTTCAAGACCTACAAACTAACCGAAAAAACCTCGGTAACCTTTATTNNACGACAGCATAATGGTCGTCGAAAGCGATGGCAAAGTCCTTGTAAACGCCAATGATGCTCTCCATTCATCCGCAGAAAAAGTGGTGGATTATTATGTCAAAGCCATAAGCGAACGATGGCCAAAGATCGACATGCTGTTTTGCGGTTTTGGCGGCGCAAGCTATTTTCCGAACACTATCCATTTTGCCCAAAAAGACGATTTTGAGATCAGCATCGTTCGGGAACAACTCTTTGCCCATACTTTCTGCCGCATCGTAAAAGGTTTNNTTTCTGTTTGCTTGACGAGCATCAAAGCTGGATAAACGAAATCAGATTTCCGCGTTCCAGAATGGCGGAATATTATCAAAAATACTTTCATGAAGAGGATTACCAACCGAAAATAATCGATATGTATTCAGGCGATGTCCTGGAAAATTGCGATTTGACAGAGTTGTCACCGTATCGTGCAAAGATGCGGAACGGCTGGCTCGGACACCTGATCGAGGAGCAATACAAGGACGAGATCATCGAAAAACGCTCCAACGCCTTGATACCCGAGGCCGAGGCCAAAAAGCTTGTTGACGAGATCCGGCACAACGTCGAAAAGAGAATGACACTTTTCGACTACAAAAAGCTAAAGGACCTGAAATTCTCACTTCACCTCACCGACGTAGAAGAAAATAATTTTTACGATATAGCTTTTAGGGACCGAAAGGTTGATGTTTCGCGGGCTGAAAAACCGCACAATGATGATCTATTGACGCTGGACCTTTCGAGCAAGGTTTTGCGATACTCCATTGGCAGCGATTGGGGTGCGGATGTCATCGCCGTTGGCTACGGGGCCGAAGTTAAGATCTCCGACAAGAAAGCCGCCGAGGTCGATATGGAACGCGTGTGTATGAATTTATTGGCCTGTTACCCGACGCATTGGGACGTAAACAAAACGCCGCTGCGGACTTTGAAATTTCTGCTGCTTAACCCGCCGCGGTTTACGACCTCGATCCGAAAATTAAAGAAGTTCACGTTGGAAAGCGACAATTACGACCGTAAAACCTGGCTTCTGAAGGACGCCAAAGAAATTCGCAAAAGATACAAATTGCCCGAATTGGAGGCAGCGTTTCAGCCGCCGAGATAGCGGATCAAAAAGATCGTCTTCGCTTTTGGGATATACTTAACTATTATTTGTCCGTTACATCCGTTCTAGTGATTAACGAGTGAGAGAAAGCCTGTGAATCCTGCACAGAATATCGGGGTTCGACCAGATCTTGAAGGCGTCAGTGCAAAGTTTTGCCTGGCGGTCTCGAAACTGTTTTTGAAAAACGGGCCGTTGAAACGCTTTGGCTTTCGAAAGGACGAAATTACCCGTTTTGATTCGATGGACAACTACGTCGCCGACCGCGTTGAGCAGATAGCTGATTACCAGGAGCTGTTCTGCCCATTCGTGTCTTTCAGGGACAAGACCGTTATCGAGCTCGGATGCAATAAGGGTTATTTGATAAACAGCTTTTGGCAGCAAGAAAAATTTGATGCAATCGGTGCCGATCTTGATCCGGACGCATTAATGGTCGCGCGAGAAAATTACGGCAGCTACATCAATTTCATTCAAACAACACCGGAGAAAATACCGTTGCCCGACGAATCGGTGGATGTTGTTTATACGATCGATACTGTTGAGCATTTGAGCCGGCCAAAGGAAATTTTTACGGAATGCCACCGGGTATTACGTACAGGCGGGACTTTTCTAATTCATTTCGGAGCGTGGCTAACACCCTATGGCTCGCATCTTGAGGACATTATTCCGATCCCGTGGGCAAATACCGTTTTCTCCATGAATACGCTGCTCGATGTCGCCGCGCATCTGTATGATTCGCCGGATTACGACGTTGCATGCTATTTCGTCGATGAGGATACGGGCAAGCGAAAACCTAACCCTTTCCTTGACAAAGCTAAATGGGATGAGTTTCTCAACCATATTACGATCCGAAAATTTAGAAAGATTATTCGGGAATTGCCGTTTGAGATCGTTCATTTGGAAAACATCGGCTTTGGCGGGAAGTCCTTCAAAGCTGGCCGCTATTTAGGGAAATTATCACAGGTCCCGATTACCGAAGAATTTTTCACTAAAGCGACGTTTGCCGTATTGAAAAAATCAATATCCGGGTGATCGCCGTCGATAGTATTGTATGCTTCTTCCAGCTATCCTTAAAGTCTGGCAGTCACGCAGATAATATGCCCGCTTCATCAACCGAAAAAAAGAAAACACGAGGCTCAAACGCTCTTCGAGGACGCGATATTCTGTGCTTCAGCCACGACTGGACGGGTGATCCGTTGTCGAAAACCCATCTGATGCGAGTGCTTTCGAAGGACAATCGCATACTCTGGATCAATGCGATCGCAAATCGCATGCCGACCGCCGCGAAGAAGGACATTTCACGCATCTTTAACAAACTGAAGAGCTTTACGGAACCTGTAAAAGAGGTCGAGCCGAACATCTTCGTGCTTAGTCCGCTTGCAATTCCTGCTTACGGAAACTCAGCCGTCAGGGCTTTTAACGAGAAGTTTCTGATCTCGCAGGTTAGAAAAGTGATGCGGGGACTAAATTTCAAAGATCCGGTAAACATGATCTTCAATCCAGCCGCCGGTTTGCTTGCAGGGAAACTGGGCGAAGAGAAACTGATCTATTACTGCGTTGACGAATACACGGCGTTTACAGGTGCTTCGAAAGGGCTTAAGGAGATCGAGGAAAATTTGTTCCGAAAGGCGAATCTGGTAATAGTTTCGGCTGAAAAACTCTTTGAATCGAAAAAACATTATAATAAAAATACCTTTATCATCAGGCACGGCACCGATTGGGACCATTTTCGCACTGCGTTGGACGATGCTACAAAGATCCCCGACGAAATTGCCTCTCTTCCTAAGCCGATCATTGGCTTTCACGGCCTGCTGGCGGATTGGGTCGATTTTGAGCTGATAAAAAAAACCGCCGAACATTTTTCACACGGTTCCGTCGTTCTAATCGGTAAGATAGCGGTGGACGCCGAGCAAAAGATCAAAATACTGGACGGCATATCAAACATTTATTTTTTAGGCAGAAAACCATACGCTGAGCTTCCGGCTTACTGCATGGGCTTTGACATTGCGCTGAATCCCTTCGTGATTAACGAATTGACGTTGGCGGCGAATCCGTTGAAGGTGCGCGAGTATCTTGCGGCCGGGCTGATGACGGTGTCGACCGATATTCCCGAGGTTCGAATTCTTGAAGATTGCCTGGTCGGAAAGGACCGCGACGACTTTATCGAACAGATAGAAAAGGCATTGCGCAATCCGAAAGCCCGTACCGAAGTTTCGGACGCCATACGGCACGAAAGCTGGGAAGCTAAAGTCGATGAATTGCGGAGAATTATGGCAAATTGCGACCAGGCTAATGCGTAAAAAATATATTCTTGCAATCTTTCTCTTTATAGCGATCGGATGCTGGATCGTGATCGCACCATTTTTGGCTGACGGGCTGGTTGCCGACAGGCCGCTTGAGAAGGCAGACGTGATAATCGTTCTCAGCGGTTCCGCAGAATATTTGGACCGGACGCATGTGGCGGCACACGCCTTTAAAGCAGGAATCGCTCCAAAATTATTTTTGACGAACGACGGTCGTCAGGGCGGCTGGATCGAATCCGAGAAGCGCAATCCTTATTTCGTCGAACGAGCTTTTGGAGAACTGCTCAATCAGGGCGTGCCGGAAGAGGCCATAGAGATCCTCCCATCTATCGTTCAAGGAACCGATGATGAGGCGAATCTCGTGATTTCGATCGCGGTTGAAAGAAAACTCGGTTCCGTATTGATCGTCACGTCACCGTATCATTCGCGAAGGGCTTTGTGGACATTCGAGCGTGCGGTTACGAAGAACTCCGCGGTTTTGACAATCGGTGTACTCATTCCATCCGAGAATTACCGGTATCCGAATCGGCTGAATTGGTGGATGAGCCCATACGGCTGGCGAAGCGTTGGCGCCGAATATGTGAAGTTTGTCTATTATTGGTTGTTTTACTGAAGCGAAGCTTATTTAAGATGACGAGTATTCCTGCAAAAACCGATGCTCCCAACGAATTTGCTCTTCAGCATAAGAGCGATGTCGAGCAGGGTGAAAGATTTGAGTTTGGCAAGAACTGGAGCGCGTTTCTGTCGGTTTTGGATGACGAGCGGATCGAAAGAGCCGAGCTATCTCTTTGTGAAATGCTCGAAGTCGAATCGCTTGAAGGGAAGACATTTCTCGACATCGGCTCCGGAAGCGGCCTTTTTTCGCTNNTTCGCTGGCGGCTCGGCGCCTTGGGGCGAAGGTCACTTCATTCGATTTCGATACGAATTCTGTTGCCTGTACGGAGGAACTCCGGCGTCGTTATTTCCCGGATGATCCCGATTGGCAAGTTGAGCAAGGTTCGGTTTTGGATGAAACGTATGTCCGGTCGCAAGGCAAGTTCGACATTGTTTATTCGTGGGGAGTACTGCATCATACCGGAAAAATGTGGGAGGCGCTCAATAACGCCGGCCTCTGCGTCGCACCGGGCGGAAAGTTATTCATAGCTATTTACAACGACACCGGAAGCCAGGCCGAGCGATGGCGTTGGATAAAATCTACCTATTGCAAGCTTCCTAAGCCATTAAAAACACCTTATGCAGTCGTGGTTTCTGTGCCGGATGAATCAAAGCGATTTCTAGGTTTCCTGATCAAAGGCAGACCGTTTGGATATTTCGCCCACTGGGCAAACTATCGCAATGACAGGGGCATGAACCGTTGGCACGACATCATCGACTGGGTTGGAGGCTACCCCTACGAAGTGGCCGGGCCGTCGGCGCTTTTCGCATTTTTTAAAGCCAAGGGGTTTCGCATGATCGGTATGAAATGCGATAACGTCGGGCTCGGCTGCAACGAGATGGTTTTTGAGCTGGAAGCATCGAGATCGCAGAGTTTTGAGAAAATTAAATGATTTTTGAACGCGGATTTAACGGATCAGGCGGATTCAGGCGGATAAATCTTTATGAGAAATCCGCGCGAATCTGCTCGATCCGCCCAATCCGCGTTCAAAAACCGCCTTATCAAAAAAGTTGCACTAGTTGAATGTTGGCAGTTAGCCTTAGTAAATTATGCTCGTTACCATTGTCGCCGGTGCGCGTCCAAACTTTATGAAAATTGCCCCGATCATTCGGGCGATTAAGGGCGCCCAGGCATCGGGAGAAGAAATGAGCTGTCGCCTTGTGCATACCGGGCAGCACTTTGACAAGAAAATGAGCGGCGATTTCTTCGAGCAACTCGGCATACCGGAGCCCGACATAAATCTGGAAGCCGGGGGCGGCACCCAAGCCGAGCAGACCGCCGCCGTTATGATAAGTTTCGAGAGGGAACTTGAGAATAACCGGCCCGATGTTGTTCTTGTTGTCGGCGATGTAACATCCACAATGGCATGTACGATAACCGCGAAGAAATTATGTGTTCCAGTCGTCCACGTCGAGGCCGGCATCCGCTCGGGCGATATGACGATGCCCGAGGAGATCAATCGCATCGTCACCGACTCCATCTGCGACCTTTTTTTTACCACGACTACACTGGCCGGCGATCTCTTAAGTAAAACCGGTGTCGAAGCCGACCGGATCCATTTCGTCGGCAACACGATGATCGACACGCTGACCCAAAACCTCGATCGATTGCAAAAACCCGATATTTGGGATTCCGCCGGGCTTGACGCGAAAAATTATTTCTTACTGACCCTTCACAGACCGGCAAATGTCGATGATGCGGGCAAACTTGTCGAATTTCTCAACGCTATTCTGGACGGAACCGAGAATTACCGAGTTGTTTTTCCTGTTCACCCGCGAACACGAAAGAGCCTGCAAAATGTCAATTTCAATCATGAACGCCTTATCCAGATCGATCCGATGGGCTACCTCGAATTCATCTACCTGTTGAAAAACGCCCGGGCGGTGATCACCGATTCCGGCGGCATTACCGAAGAAGCGACGGTGCTCGATGTCCCCTGCATGACGCTCAGGAATTCGACCGAACGCCCTGAAACGATAACCATCGGCACAAACGAGCTGGTTGGNNGGGAACAAACCCGCAGGACCTCGAGCCTTACCTAAAACGCCTGTCACAAGGCCAATGGAAGAAAGGCTCAACACCGGAATTGTGGGACGGCCGCACGTCCGAACGAATCGTCGAGGTCTTGCTGCATGTTTATGGTGCAAGGAAAGCAGATGCTTCCAATCCAATCTGAATNNTTACCTTGGTTTCAGCGTCGGCACTCGTGCTCGGCCTCGGAGTGCAAGCCTGCAGCGTGTTCGGCTTCAGCACTCCGCTCGAATTTGCCGAAAAGACGATAATTGTCAAGAAAGGCGGTAACTTCCAGGCTGCTCTGGATGCTGCCAAGCCCGGTGACACGATCGTTCTAGAAGCCGGGGCGACATTTCGCGGAGCCTTCAAACTTCCAAAAAAGCCCGGCGACGAGTTCGTCACGATCCGCANNTCGGATTCACAGCTTCCGCCCGCCGACACGCGTATTGTCCCGTCAAAATATCAAACGGTTTTGCCGAAGCTGGAATCGGACGTTAAAGGCGAGCCGACGATTCTGGCTGTCGACGGCGTTCACCATTTTCGATTCATCGGCATCGAATTCGGGCCGACGATCGAGGGGCTTTATGACATCATAAAGCTCGGCACCGGCCAGGAAAAAAGCGTCGAAGACCTGCCGCATCATATCGAGTTCGACCGCGTCTACATTCACGGCAGCCCGACTCTCGGCCAGCGCCGCGGCATCGCCGCCAACGGCCGCAATATTAAGGTCGTAAACAGCTATATCTCCGATATCAAACGCAAGGGCGACGAAAGCCAGGGCATCGCCGCCTGGGCGACCGACGGTCCGATCGAGATAGTCAACAACTACATAGAAGCCGCCGCCGAGAATATTCTCTTCGGCGGTGCCGACTCCATCCTGAAGCTCGTTCCAACCGATTGCATCGTCCGTTCAAACCACCTCAACAAGCCCGTCGAATGGATGAAAACCGACTGGGTCGTCAAAAATATCTTCGAGATAAAGAACGGCAAGCGGATCAAGGTCGAAAACAATCTGATGACCAACAACTGGGGGATGGCGCAGGACGGCATGGCGATCCTTTTCACGACGCGTGCCGACAATGGCGACGCAACGATCATCGACGAGATCGAATTCACCGGCAACATTGTCCGCGGCTCGGGCGGCGGAATGAACATCCTTGGCGGCGAAGGCTCGGGCGGGCATCGGCTGACCATCCGCAACAACATTTTTGACGACATCGACGGCAAAAAATGGAACAGCGCCGGGCACTTCATGAAATCGACCGACTGGGACGGCCTGACCATCGAGAACAACACCATCATCCAAACCGGCAACATCGCCAACGCCTACGGCAAACCGGTCCGTAATTTCACCTTTCGCAATAACATCGTGCTGGAAAACGAGTACGGCATAAAAGGCGACAACATGGGCTCCGGCCAACAGGCGATTTCCGCATTCTTCTCCGGCGGCTCCGTCACCGGCAACATCATCATCGGCGGCAGCTCCACACTTTATAAAGAGCCGAATATCTTCCTTGCCGCTTTAAGTCAGGTCGGGTTTGAAAATCCGGAAAATAGTGAATACAGGTTGAAGCCCAACAGCCCGTATCTGAAAATGGGCTTTGGCGGCAAACGAATAGGAGCCGATCTGGATCCAAAACAAGTCGGCGGTAAATGAACCAGTTGAGTTGTTCGATTGCTTAAATGGCCGGAACGCCTTCTCGCGGGATGAATTGAGGAACGGTGGTACACCCGGCATGATTCGAACATGCGACCCCTTGATTCGTAGTCAAGTACTCTATCCAGCTGAGCTACGGGTGCCCAAAGCGAACTTCTAGCCTACAAAAGCAATACGGACGGTGTCAAGCCGCCTTATCTCGCAAAATAGCCCTGCCGCGAGCGTGATATCAGGTCTGGATTGGAGACCTCGACACGGATTGCCCGCCATTTGCCGTCGCGTTTGCTGTTGGGTGGTTGGTATTCGAGGGTATAAAGAGTCCGAAGATCGGCTGCCACCATTGCGTACAACGTCGCCATCTGATCGAGCCTTTCTATGGCGTTCAGCGTGCCGCCGGTGCGGTCCGCGACAAGTTTCAGCCTCGCTCGTGCCGCTTTGAACATGGCAATCTGGGCCGGAGTCGGATCGGCAAGCCGCGCCGGATCGCCGGTCGGAAGCGCAAGCGGGTAGATAGTTACACCCTGGGCATCCGAACGGTTAAGGATGCGGTTTAGTATTTCGCTCGTTTCCGGCTTAATGGCCGTCGGGATTTGGGTGTCGCTCAAACCGGACAGGAGTTTCCGGTCTATATCCCGCATGTCGGTATCAACGCCGTCTGTCAGCACGACTATGGCCTTTCGGCGACTGCTCTCTTTTGACAGCTTCTCAAGGGCAAATAGCAAGGCTTTATACAGGTCAGTATCGCCGCTACCGTTGGCCACCGAGATAGAGTGGGCTGCCGCGGCGCGGTTTGTCGTAAAATCGTTCAGCAGATTGACTTTGCTGTAAAATTCGACGACCGCGACCCGATCCTCAGGCCCGAGGGCGTCAAGAAATCGTGCCGCCGAAAGCTGTATATTCTGCCTGAAACTTTTTGTCGAACCGCTCATGTCCAACATCATTACGACGCTGAATGGAGCCGAGGTGTATTCGAATCGCGAGATTTCCTGTTTCACGCCGTCTTCAAAGACCGAAAAATTACTCCTTTCGAGGCTTGTGATCGGGTGGCCACGCTGATCGACAACGCCGATGTTCACGCGAACGATAGCCGAATCAACCTTTATCGGATCGTCAACCTGGGCGCGTACGCTTAACGATCCAAATAAAAGGAACAAAAACACGAGGGGCTTCACCGACGGCATTTTGAGCATAATGAATTCTAACAATCAGACGCAATTTCGTGAAACGCAGTTGCACGGCCTATGGTTTCATATTCCTCTTAACATTGTATGAGTTTTGGTCTATAATCAACTGTTCACTCGTGTTGTTAGTGTTTTGAGTAAGTTCCTGTTTTACAAATGTGATTCCGGCCGCGGAAATTGATAGACAATGTTCTATAAGCCGAAGTTTTGCTGCAATTGCGGCGAGAAGATAGAAAGGATCGATTGGAGCGTGCGAACCAGTCGGCGTTTTTGCGATGTTTGTGCGATCGAACAGCAAGGATACGAACTGGCACCGAGGGTGATCATTGGAGCCGCACTGTTATTTGGGACCTTTGGCATAGGCAGCCATTTTTACGAGAGAAGCCCTGATTTATCTCGGACCGGATCGAGTACCATTGGTTCTTCGAGCTTAAAGCGATCCCTTGTTGATGAATCGAATCGGCAGCCGACTCATCCAGACCCTCGAAATTTCGGTTTAGAAATTGGGAAGAGTGAAACACAGGTGGTCGTGCCTTCTTCGCCCGACGGACCGGCGGTTGCGGCTTCTAAAGAGCAACCTAAGATTCGAAAGGTTGCATCAGATGAGCCGGTATATTTTTGCGGAGCGATGACAAAGAAAGGGAAACCGTGCTCGCGCCGGGTCAAATCTTCCAATGAACGGTGCTGGCAGCATGCCGGACAGCCGTCAGCAGTGTCCGCGCGCAGGGGAGCGGACGTTTTTTGAAGGGATGAATGTTCCGTCACCAGATCATGATTGAGAATTGACGAAAGTATTTAGACGTTTTCAGATTTACAAACGTATTTATTTCTAACTCGCGGCAACCCGAAACTTGATGAAACCTTTAGCTCAAAACACGTTGATCCAAAATCGCTATCTTATCGTCCACCTTATCGGCAAAGGTGGGATGGGCGAAGTCTATTTGGCCGTTGATCAAAGGTTAGGTAGTGCTGTTGCGCTCAAAAGGACGTTTTTTGCGGGTGATGCGATGCTGGGGAATGCGTTCGAACGCGAAGCAAGGACCTTGGCGCGTATGCGGCATCCGGTTTTGCCAAAGGTCAGCGACCATTTCGGGGAAAACGATGAACAATATCTCGTCATGGAGCATATCTCAGGCGACGATCTTGCTAAGCGTCTCGAGATTGCCCAGAAACCGTTTCCGGTTAGCTGGGTGCTTTTCTGGGCAGATCAGCTTCTGGACGCTCTTTCGTATCTTCACACGCACGAGCCACCCATCATTCACAGGGACATCAAACCCCAAAATCTGAAACTAACCGACGAGAATCATATTATCCTGTTGGATTTTGGCTTATCCAAAACGTCCACCGGGCAGACAAATATCTCGCAATCCGGCAGTAGCGGCAGCGTCGTTGGATACACGCCGCATTACGCTCCGATGGAGCAGATACGGGGTATCGGGACAAGCCCTCGCAGCGACATATATTCGCTTTCCGCTACGCTTTATCAACTGATGACCAATACGGTTCCGGCCGACGCCCTTTCCCGGGCAGATTCGATGCTCAATGAGATGCCGGATCCGATCGAGCCACCATTCGTAGTGAATCCCGAGATTCCGAAAAGTGTTTCGGATGTAATTCTCAAGGGCATGGAGGTGAGCCAGGAAAGACGATTTGCCGACGCTCGCGAAATGCAGAAAGTGCTTCGAAAAGCCTTTAACGAAATGCAGCAGGCGACAATGGCAAAAACAGTTGCATTCAGTGTTAATGACGACAGTTCCAGTGCCATCGACCAGCCGGTTGCGGGGCTGGCGGCCGAAAAAGCCGGTCAGGTCGGTCCGGCTGGCCAGACACCGCACGAGCCGGAAACATCGCCGGCTTCGCAAACAGGTTTGCCCGGCGGCGGTGATGAAATGCAAGTGGATCTGGAAGCGACATTTAAATATGATCCAGCACCTTCGGAAACCTCGACCAGGCAAGCGGATGTTAAGACCGAGGTTTTTCTTGCGGGCGGCAAGTCGCTTCCGCTTCCGGAAAAACAGAGTTATGAGCCGGCTATGCCGCCTGCTGGTGACGTGCCGTCGGCTCCCGTCGACGATTTTTCCGATATGAAAGACTTAGCGTCAGGCGAATCGACAGCTGAGCCAGCCGGCTACTCACCAGACGCAACCGCTCCATTCATTTCGGTAGGCGGCGAAACAAGTGATTCCTATCAAGGTGCCAGGGCTGATTCGCTGTCTTCCGGTAGCGCGGAATCTGACGGTGGGGCGTTTGCGACCTCCGCCTCGGTGCCGTACTTCGAAACACCGGAATCGGAGGCCGAAGATCGCCCGGAACCAGATCGATACGTTAACAAGCCGCCAGCCGCCGTGGTGACCGGTAAAAAATCTTCTAAAAAGGTGCTCGCCGTAGTGGGTGGACTTTTTGCTCTTTTGCTTCTTGGCGTTATCGTTGCCGGGGGCGTCTGGGCGTACGTGAATTTTAGTTCCGCTCAAACGGATGTCGATCCGACTCCGTCTGCTTCGCCGGAAAGGACACAGGAAGAACTGCCGACTCCGGAACCGACGCTGGATACTGTCTTTAGTTCAAACAGTTCTGACGGTCTTGATTCGGGTAATTCCAATTCGAATTCGAATGTCGACGGCGACGATCTAACGGTTCTGCCGACTCCGGAGCCGACACCGGTTACCGGCCCTACCACCACAACTACGCGGCCTACGCCGCAGACGGTTCCGAAGGCAACACCGACACGGGTTCTACCGCCGAAAGATAAGCCTACGCCGCAGCCGAGAAGGACGCCCGTCGCAAGGCCGACAGTTCTTCAATGATCAGGAGAATTTGTAAGATGAAGAATCAAATTTTTGCAAAACTTTCGGTAGTCGTATTGTTGTTGTCCGGACTTTCCATGTTGGCCATACAGGTCGACGCACAACCCAAAAAGGACCGAAAACGTGCTGAGCAGCTTGTAAGGAGCGCGGAGAAGGCTTACCTGCAGAAGAATTTCCGGGTTGCTGTCGATGATTATTCAGCGGCTGACAAAATTGTCCAGATAACTCCGCAATCCCGCTATAAAAAGGCGTTTGCTCATTATTACCTCAAGGAGATAGATCTCGCGATCGCGGAATTTGAGATGGCCCTGACGAAAGGCTATAAACCGCCGGTGGAAATCTACAAGGTTCGATGGCAACTTCACAGCGAGAAGAAAAACTACGATGCCGCTGCCGAAGACATTCAGCGGGTCTTGAAGGCGGAGCCGAATAATACCGACTTTATCTTAGCACTTGCGGATGTAAGCATGGCGAAAGGAGCGTATCAGGAGGCGGCGGATGCGTACCAAAAAGCGATCTTAAGATCTCCGAACAACGGAAACCTATTTTACCAGTTAGCCTTAGCGAGATCTAAGCTGGGCGACTTCGCCGGTCAGGCGTCAGCCGCCGAGGAAGCGGTGAAAAAGAATACTCAGTATCTGGCGCAGTCGTATGTTCTTATCGCCGATGCGCGTGTGGTGCAAAAACGATATCCCGAGGCGATCGCCGCATATGAGCGGGCATTGAAATCCAAACCGGATCTCGACGGGGCCCACCTTAATCTTGCTGATCTCTATCGCCGCGAAAATCGAATCAATGACGCGATAGAAATTTCGAAGGCTGGCCTCCGCGAGTTTCCAAAAAACGGAAAGATATTTACGGATATAACCTGGTACTACAGTCTTGCCGGAAGGACCGAGGATGCAATTGAGGCTGGCCGTGCTGCGACCCGATTACTTCCGCAGGAGCCGCTGGGCTATACAAACCTCTGCCGGGCTTATAACGAAGGGGGCAAGCCGGAAATGGCTATCACGACCTGTAACACCGCCCTGCGCCTTAACCCTAATGACGGGGAAACGAATTTCTATCTCGGGCGGGCTTATGCACTACTGCAAAAACCACTTGAGGCCGATAAATACTACAAGCGTGCCGTCACGGGGTTGATCGAATTTACAAAAAATTACCCTGATTACTCGGATGGCTTTTACCTTTTGGGCAACGCATACGCCGAAGACGGTCAAAGTGCGAAGGCAATCGAGGCCTACAGGAAGTGTCTGGAACTAAGTCCGCGTTTTGCGAAGGCCCAGTTTAATATTGGAATTATCCAAATAGGTCAGAAGAACAAAGCGGGGGCAATAGAACAATACAACAGCCTTTTGAACACAGATAAAGTTTTGGCTGGTAAACTCAAGGCGGAGATCGACAAGCTTTAAGACTGCAGCAACCAAATCGACGGCGGTACGGGCGAAATGAGATTTGGTTTGCCGGTGTAGTGCCAGAAAATACTGATAGGATCGAATCTAAGACACTACTAATTCGATTCGAAGCTTGCGCTACGCGCAGATTCAACAACTAAGAAGTTTCCGCGAGAAAGCAAAGTCGGACCTTACCGAAGGCTTGTATTGACGATAACGCTTTGAATTTTTAGTACCACCCTGATCGTATCGGAACGATTGTCGAAGCTGGCCGGTACGAATGCCGCGGACGACGGACCCGATTCCAATGCCTTTTGCAGCTCGCCCACGGCACGACTGTCGGACGACGGTTCGACGACCTCGGTAATCTCGGCAACTCCGTTGCCATACACGTCCGCAACCACCGTCACCTCGTCGTCTTCGACCTCATTCCGCACGAGCGTTTTTGTGAGCTCGACCAGCGATCCTCGGGGATTAATACTGGGTGATTCGCTGGAATAAGCGGAACGTGAGCTTGCGTATTCCATCGGAGAGAGCTCAGTTTCGATCCTGCTGAAATCGGGCGCCACATACGGAACGAGAACGGTTGTATTCGAACTGGAGCCGCTGTGACCGGAAGCCAGGCTCAGTTGCGGTCTAACCTCGCCGGTCACGATTACCCAAAGCATCGTAAACCCGAGAATGAGCGTTGTCACGGCTCCAACAGCGTAGGGCATCAGCCAGACGTCGAGCCATCTTCTCCGGTCGCCGACGANNTGTTCCCGTCGAAGGAGCCAATCTTACCGCGATCGTGCTCCGGAGGGCTTGCATTGCCGATACCGAAAACTCCGGAGCCGAAACGGCCCGCAAACCATTTCTAAGTTCCTGATAATCGATGACCTTTTGCCGGCACAAAGGACACCGATCCAGATGTTCCGAAACTTGTGCCAGCTCCGTTTCGGACAAAACATCATCCGAATACAGTGGTAAAACTAATTGTAGATCTGTGCATTTCATTGGTTTTAGCGGATTCCGGCAAAAAAGTACCCGATTCCGATCCTCCACCGCCGATCAGTTGAATGACTGACTGACCCCGGCTGCTCTCTGTTCACAGAGAACAACGCATTGTCCTTTGCAATTGATGAGCAGCGATTCGAACAGGTAGATTTGTAGACGTGTTGCTGGTCTAATTTCAAATAATTACCTGATCTACGCATTTTCATAACCGCTCCGGACATCGTTCTCTTCGACCTCGTTTGGCACCGATTTGTCTTGTCTTCAAAGATAAAACCGGGGCGAGTCAGTCATTCAACCAATTTCAAAAATCCTTAAGCTTTTTCCGCAATTCCTCGCGGCCGCGGGCGATCCGCGATTTGACTGTTCCGATATTCACACCCAGGCTCTGCGATATCTCGTCGTAACTCATCCCTTCAATGTCGCAAAGGACGATCACTTCCCGAAATATATCCTGCAATTCGGCCAGAGCACTTGTTAAAGCCCTTTCCCGCTCACGAACCATCGCCGATTCTTCGGGATTCTCCGATCTGTCCGCGATCGTCTCATGAACTCGCGTTTCGGTTGTGCCGATTGAAGCGTCAAGCGAAACCGTCATGTCGCGTTTGCGGCGTTTCCACCAGCGGAACCGGTTACGCGAGTGATTGATCGCTATGCGAAACAACCAGGTTTTGATCTCCGCATCGCCCCGGAATCCCTTTATCGCCGTCAACGCACTCAAAAAAGTCTCCTGGGTAAGATCGCCGGCTTCTTCCGGGTTCTCGGTCAACCGGTAAAGCAAGGCAAAAACATCCGGCGAATATCTGTTGATCAAAACGTCAAATGATGCCGCGTCACCTGCTTTTAGCTTGTCAATGAACTGAGATTCCGCGTTCGGGAACACAGACGAGAGCTTAGCCGCCGCAGCGACATCAACCGGATCTTCGTCGTCAAATAGAATTGACCTGCTGAAGAACATCTCTTGTGCCTCGCCCTTCTCCGAACGAGAAGATTTCAAATTGAACATTCGCTTTTCTCGCGAACAAACATATTAGACACCGCTTTTACAAAAAAGTTCCCGTGATTTATTCTCCAAATCGATAAATATCCCCGAGGGCAGGTAACTGGCTACCTTTTCTACTCCGATTTACGTCTCTTTCAGCCATTTACCTCGCATTTATTTGCTCTTGCCGACTTTTTGAGTTAACTTAATTCTTTTGGAAAAAATCAGTTATCACGATTATACAACGATAGAGCAATCAAAATTTGCAGTTTTAAATAATGGCACGTAAAAAGAGAAGTATCGTAACGACTGTTGCGCCTGAACCCGACGCAAAGAATAAACCGCGTTATCGCGATTCGTTTCAGCAGAATGTCGGCAAGAAGGTCGAGGAAGTCGGCAAACAGCTTGAAGGTTATAAGAAGAACATCCTTTACGGCGTGGCCGCGCTTGCCGCTCTAGCAGTAATAATCGGCGTTTTCTACCTTTTGAATTCGCGTTCGAAGGCCGCTGCCCAGACAGCCCTCGGTAAGGCCATCGAAACTTCCGAGGCCCAAGTAACAAATGTTCCTGCCCCTGCGGGCTCGACAGCAAGGTCTTTTAAGACCGCCAAAGAACGCTCTGAGGCAGCCATTGCCGAATTTCAGACCGTCGCGGACCAATATGGCGGAGCGGCTGGTGAAAAAGCCAAATATTTTATCGCGGTTAATCGCCTTAACGTTGACCGCACGGCCGGTGTACAGGACCTCGAAACATTGTCGAAATCAAGCGACGAAGTCGGAAAGCTCTCGAAATTTGCGCTTGCACAAACCCGGACGGACGATGGAAAACCCGACGAGGCAGTTGTGCTTTATCAGGAACTCCTTGCCACGTCTGATCCTATAGTTTCGAAGGACACTATAACCTTTGCGATTGCGAAGATCTACGAAAAACAGGGAAAGAAGCAGGAAGCCGTCGATATTTTGTTCACAATGGTTAAGACTGCCAGCGAGGCGAAGGACCTTGATGGCAAACCGGCTGTGCTGAGTCCGGCGGCACGGGCGGCGAAGGACAAACTGAAGGAACTCGATCCTGAAAAGGCCAAAGAGATACCTGAGCCGGCCAGCGAAACCCCGGGCGGCCCCGATCAGATCAACATGTAACGGCGTTTTGACTCCACTTCCGGAACGATATGACCCAAATACCCGAATCAGAGATGTCAAACGGATCGCAACTGCGAACCAGGTTATCGATTCGGGTTTCTGCGCACGGCTACATTGCCGCCATCTTCGTCGGCACTTTCTTTTCCGCACTCTCGATATATCTTGATGCAGATCTGTTAGGGTACTTTCTATTCGCGGCGAGCTGGATAGCAATGCCGTTTTTGGCCCTTACCGACAAGATCGTATTCAACGGGAAACGGCTTTATCGATCTGGCCTGCTTCCTAAGGCGTGGGCATACCTAACCAGATCGCGAAACTGGCTGAAGCTAAAGGATGTCGAGCAGGTGGAAACGCAGGCATTTCCAACACTGAAGCGCGGTGGCAAAGTTTTTTACAAATATAAGACCTCGATTCGCGGAAAAGGCGTGGACTTTACGTTTTCGTCCGGCGGTGCCGAATATCGGAACATGGTGAGGACACTTTTGCCACTGATCTCGGAAAACGTCCTCGACAACCGCTCGCTCGAAGTACGCGACTACATACCTGAGCCGAAGCAAACTCGTATAAAGGCGTCGCTTTCAAATATTCCGCCAGCCGACGTGCTTGAGAATTCGTTCCGGCAGATTCAACTGCGTAAAAAAGCGGTTATGAAAACGGAAGTCGTTGCTCGTGGGGCGGACGGAGCCGAGCAGGCGGACAGCCTCAGACTGCTTGCAAATGAACTGAGACTCTCGGGATCGCATCTACAAGCGTTGGAAACTTTTCGGCGAGCAGCATTATTAAAGCCGGCGGACGCCTGGCTTTTATTCGAGTTTGCCAGGTGTCTTCAATCTTTTGCCGGGTCCGAGGGAAATAACAAGCTTGAGCGAAAGGCCGTTGCAATGATGCGTCTTGCGGAATTGCGGGCCGGAAACGACGGCGACCTGCTGGCAAGGCTCGGCGAAAGCTATTTTCAGCAGGGTGAGTGGCGGCGTGCCGGCATCGCCTTTCGAAAGGCCGTCGAGGTCGTCGGTGAGCAGTTCAGATCGGTGCGCGGGTTGGCCGAGATCGCCCTGCGGGACGGCAAGATAGCCCATGTCATCCATAATTTCTCGATCGCCAGCCGGCTGGCCGAAACACCCGCTTTACGGCGTTGGAGCAACGGCGAGGTCGAGTATTTTTCACGTCTGAATGACGACGACGAGTACATGGACATGGAGATCGGGCGCGTGAATTTGCTTGACGCACTCGACCGCTGGAAGCGAACAGCACTCCGGCTCGCCTTTATCGGCTTTCCTGTCATTGCTATTGGTTTGGTTTATGAGGACGCGGTAATCGCAAACAGCGGCTGGACGCTTTCAGGAGCCTCGCTAGTTTTGTGGATGCTGATCATGCTCGGCCGCCGCGTATTCGCCCCACGCATCTCGATGAACCTGCTCGAAGAGGACTGAATCCCGTTAGAAAAGTACTCAGTGCAGAAGCCCGCACGTAAGTAAGGGCGTTCTTATCGCCGGGTTTTCGCGCAGTCGTATGGCGCGGTAATTACTTTGCGTTCAGGGCCGGGCCTGTGAGGGTTTTGAGAAGCGTGTCGAGGCCTCCTATTTCGGAGCGGGTCTTTGCGATGAAAAGTTTTGTTGCCGACGAGATGGCCTCGCCTATGACGAGGCGGGCCTCGGTGGGTGCTGTGGCGGGAGCGCCCTGGTGGGCGTTTATCGTGATGACCTGATGCCTTTCCTTCTCAAAGATCTCGACGCCGTTCTCGACACGCCGAGAACAAAACACGGTCGCGATCGGATCAATTTTCCTTATTCTTAACGTCTTCATTATCGCCCTCCTTTTGAGGCTGCTTCGAAAGCCGGCAGCCGGGATGTCAATCTGGAAGTAGCAACTAATGTGCCACTCTGCGTAAGTATTGCGTATGAAAAGGTTGCGTGGTTTGACCCTTTGATCGAAGCGTTTGCGGGACACCAATTTGAACGATTTTCGCTCAATTTTACGCAATAGGTGCAGCAAAAGAGCTAAACATTCACCACTGATCCGATAGCGTATCACAGTGTGACAGTTCCGTCAGGGGGAGGTGTGTTTCACATTCTGACCAACGAACGTTTATTTTGCCGGCAAAATCCTTTTTAGTAGGTCTCGCTTTGTGATAAGATGCTCATCGATTTGCGGCATCGACAGATCGATGATTCTCCCTGATATGACCGGCATTCTCACTTCCATAACTCAATTCCTTAAGTCTTTATTCTCGAAGAATGGGACACAAGACTCGTCTGCTCCGGCATCGACTGTCACGCGGCAGTACCGGATGAATTATTTTGATCCGGGGGAGAATTCGAACAAGGTTTGGATTGGGATGGCGTATAGCGATGGGAAATTCGAGACGCGGTTTGGGCGGGTGCGGGATGAGGCAAGGCTGGTTTCGAAGGAGAAGAAGTTTGCCACGCAGGCTGAGGCCGAGGCGGAGCTTGAGCGGAAGCGGCTNNGCGGCTGGAGAAGCTGCGGAAGGGTTATAAGGACACGGTCGTGCTGGACAATCATGTCGAGGCTGCGGTGCGGAAGGGGAAGAAGGATGATCTTTTGAAGACGGCGGTGGAGGAGATCGTGGGTGGGGCGGAGATCTACCACCCCACCCTTCGGGCACCCCTCCTAGTTCAGGAGGGGAGTCTGAAGAGTCAATCACCACCCCGTCAGCCGCCAAAAAAACGGCGGCTGCCACCCCTCCTAATCAAGGA
>DLHV01000202.1:46960-48257 GCA_002483395.1 Chloracidobacterium sp. UBA7659
CCTTCGTAAGGAGGGGAGCCGGAGCGTGGAGCGGGGGTTGATCGAGTACCTGGCCGAGGTCAATATTCATCACATCACGCATTCGACCAACATCAAATATAATGCAAAGACTGGATCGTTCTCAACGCCGCTCGGGGTGCTGACGCCGGACGCGATAAGCGCGGCCCGCGACCTGCTGAATGAGATCAAGCGGTTGGACGGGCTGAAGCGAAAGCAGCATAAGAAGCGTGCGGTTTGCGTGCGAGATTATTTTCAGCTTGTGCCGAAGGATTTTGGTGTAAAGATCCCGCCCGCTGAGGAACTGATCGCGACCGAAGCGCAATTTCAGGCAGAGGTATCGATACTCGATGCGTTGGAGTCGGCGATCTCGACGGACGAGCCCGCGGCGAAAAAACAAAAACTGTTCGAATGCCGGCTTGTAACGGTTCCGCACTTCACCGAAGAAGGCCGCGAGACGTTTCGCAAGACGCGAGACCTTTATTACAAGACGCGGAACACTCGCCATCATCCGGCGGTCGCCGGTTTGCAAATGACGAGGCTTTACGAAGTCGAGATAGGCGAGATGAAGCGTCGGTTCGACTCGGCGGCCGCTTCGTTGGGAAATGTGCGTGATGATCTTTGGCACGGCACGCGGGCGTCGAACTTGTTGAGCATTCTCAAGCACGGCCTTGTGATTCCTCCCGCAAACGCCGCCCATTGCACCGGTCGGATGTTTGGTAACGGTATCTACACAAGCCTGCAAAGCACAAAGGCCCTGAACTATGCAACTGATTTTTGGAACCGGAGCGGAAAGGGAAGCCAGCGGACGTTTATGTTTCTATGCGATGTCGCGTTAGGGAAAGTGCATAAGCCAAAGACCTTCGGCGGCGGCTACCCGGCACGCGGGAGCAATACGACGTGGGTCGAACCCGGACAAGGCGGCGTTTTGAACCATGAGTGCATCGTTTATGACACTTCGCAGATCAATTTGAGGTATTTGGCGGAGTTTGGGGCGAAGTGAAAGAGGTTTACAGTTTTATCTCCGCCACCGTTGCACCGTTGCCGCCCTGGTCTTGCGCGGCGAAGGCGAAGCGTTCGATGAGTTCGTGATTTTTCAGGAAATGGTGGACGTAGTTTTTGAGAACTCCGGTTCCGAAGCCGTGGATGATGCGGACACGGGGCAGGGAGGCGAGATAGGCTTCGTCGATGAAGCGGTCGAGCTCGTATTCGGCTTCGGCGGTGGTTTTGCCTATCAGGTTTAGCTCGGCTTCGGCTTCGCGGCCGTCGATAGGGTTTTGCACGCTCGTTGACACTCGCG
>DLHV01000202.1:48277-48399 GCA_002483395.1 Chloracidobacterium sp. UBA7659
AGGAGGCGCATGCCGCCGACAAGGACTTCGGCGACTTCCTTGTCTATTTTTTCGACGGTGCCGATATTGCCGAAGCTTGTGATCACTCGCGAACCGACGGAGAGAACCACCCCGTCAGCCGA
>DLHV01000022.1 GCA_002483395.1 Chloracidobacterium sp. UBA7659
AAAATCTTACGCGGCGAGTATGCAGATCGCCCGCGACCATTAACTGAGAAACATGCTCTGCTAGTCCCGCGATTTGAGTGAATTTGCCTCCCGGCGCTGCACACAGATCGAGACATTTGCCGTTCTCTTTCAACTCGACCGCGGCCGCAACCAGTTGCGAGCCTTCATCCTGAAAATAAATCTCACCGGCTTCGGCGGCAGACAATAATTCGGCAGTGCTGCCTTGGGCAATAAAACAGCCTTCGACGTATTCCGATGCAACCGCGCCTTCAAAANNTACGCTTCTGACGCCATCGTTAGCCGGAATGCGATTGCCGGTATTTCATTGTTTGCGGTCGCAAGTTTTTCGGTATCCGCAACGCCAAACCAATCAATCCACCTCTCGATTAGCCATCGCGGGTGTGACGTTTCAATCGAGACCCGATCAATTTCATCCACGAAATTAGGAAAGTATGGCTCTCTCGTCGCCCTCCGCAACACCGCATTAACAAAACTCTTTGCCGATGTCTTTTTTGCATACTGGGCCAAATTGACGCTTTCGTTAACGGCCGAATAGTCCGGCACTTTGGAAAGGAACAGAAGTTGGTAAATGCCGAGGCGGAGGATGATTCTGATGTAGGAGTCGATACGCCTTCCGCCGACAAAATGATCGATAATCCGATCGATAAGAAGCTGTTTTCTTAAGACTCCAAGCGTAAGCTGATGACAAAGCGACCTGTCGTTATCTGCCAATTTGTTCTCGTAAAAAGGAAGCAGTTCCGAAGAAAACGCCTGTTCGCTCTCGATCTTCGACAAAATCTCAAATGCTGCAATTCTCGCCGGTGATATTTTCATTTCGTGCGGAACGTTAGCGTTTTTTGTTCTTGTGCCGCTGGGAATAGTCCGGGCCGGTTCCCTGGTCGAGCTGGNNCCAAAGCTGTTCCTCTTTCGGAACTTCCTCAAGGTATTTCAAAATCCCGCCCTGAAGCTGAAAAACGTCAGCGAAACCAAGGCCTTTCAAATAAGGAGCGAATTTTTCACAGCGGATGCCGCCTGTGCAGTACATCGCAATCTTGGTATGAGTTTTCGGATCGAGCTTTTCCGCGACAAAGCGCGGCAGATCGCTGAATTTAGCTGTCTCCGGATTCACCGCTGACCTAAAGCTGCCGTTTTTGTACTCGTAATCGTTGCGGGTGTCCAGTACGAAAACGGCTGGGTCTGAGATCACGTCATTCCAATCCCTCGGCGCGACGTGCGTTCCCGCTCCCATCGAAATATCGATCGGCTGCTTAAGCGTAACGATCTCCGGCTTAATTTTAACTTCATGCTTGCGGAAGGGCGATGCCGAGTGAAATGACGACTTGTACTCGATCTTTGTATCCAGAACTTCCTCGATCGCCGCGATAAACGTAGGGATGTCCTGACGCGCGCCGCATAGACTGGCGTTAAAACCTTCCTCCGCAAGAATGATTGTTCCGAATACGCCATGCTCACGCATCGCCGTTTTGAGAGATTCCTTTATCTCGCGCAAGTCGGCGACTTTGGCCATCTCTATGAACGCGTAAAAGGTAATTATTTGAAAAATGTCTGGCATCTTAGCTCTAATTATACGGGGCAGTCTTTGCGATTCAAAACAGGCGCCCTATGCTCCAAAAATTTCGCCCGCTTGCAGCTTGATACCATTCAAAACATCCCTCGTCGGCATCCGTCGCTTTCCTTCAAACTGANNTCGTTTATCGAGAGCGCGGTTCCGTTTCCGCAGGATACGATAAGTTCGTCACCGCGTGCTTTGATGACCTCGCCCGCGGTTTTACTCGCGAGACCCAGTTCCGAGATGGCGGCCGCTTTCCAAACAGTCACTTTCTGTCCTTTGTACGACGTAAAAGAGCCCGGAAACGGCTGAAATCCACGCACCCTGTTAACTAATTCGGCAGCGGGCATAGTCCAGTCGATCAAACCATCCTCGCGTTTCATGATCGGGGCGAATGTTGCTTCTTGGTGCTTTTGCGGCTGCGGAGAAATCTCGTGAAGCCGACTGAGCGTTTGCGAAAGAAGGTTCGCACCAATCAATGACAATCGCTCCATCAGCTCAGGTGCTGTTTCCTCAGGCCCGATCTCAGTTTCTTGCTGCATTAAGATATCGCCTGTATCCAGCCCGACATCCATTTGCATTGTCGTAACGCCGCTGCGGGCTTCACCATTCACTATCGCCCAATTGACGGGAGCCGCGCCGCGATATTTTGGCAAAAGCGAAAAATGTACATTGATCGCACCTTTTGGGAACGCATTTAAGAAACTCCGCGGCAAAATCCGTCCATAGGCCACCACCACCGCCACTTCCGCTTTGTGCGATTCGAACTCACCAAGAGCTTCAGGTGTCTTTATCTTTATTGGCTGAAATACAGGTAAATTATGTTGGACGGCGAATTCCTTCACGGGCGAGAACACAATTTTGTGACCGCGGCCAGACGGTCTGTCCGGCTGCGAATAGACAGCGACAACCTCGTGGCCATCTTCCAGGATTCGTGCAATAGACGGCACCGCAGCCGATGGCGTGCCCATGAAAACAATCCTCATTTTCGGCCCAGCCTCATTGCATCGGCCATTACATAGAATATCCAATTCTCTTCCATGGAACCGCGGATCAGGTACGCGTTCACACCGGTCGCAAATATCGCCACATCCTCGCCGCCGTGCGTTTCGGCCGACATTGGAATATTTGCTTCCTGCTTGTAGTTAGGATCGAGCACCATTTCTTCAGTCAAGGCCGGACGTTCCGCCCCGCGTGCTCCGAGGCCGTTCGCGTAGCCAAGCGTTGTGAATGGCTTTTTGTCTCGATCGCCCTTTGGCATTTCTTCGACCATGCCGTCGTTATCTATCTCGCGAACAAATCCCAAAATATTATTGCCGCGGGCTGGATATCCCTGAATAAAAAATGTGTGGCTGTGATCGGCCGTGACTATGATCAGCGTCTCGTCCAGATTGACCTTTTTGACGGTCGCGCGGACCGCATCGGATAGGGCGACTGTATCTGTCAGCGCCCTGAATGCGTTTCCGTCATGATGCGCATGGTCGATACGCCCGCCCTCGACCATCAAAAAATAGCCCTTTTTATTGTTTGAAAGGACATCGATAGCTTTGGATGTCATATCCGAAAGTGATGGTTCGCCCGCGGTGTCCTTGGCCCGGTCATGCTCATACTGCATATGCGATGGCTCGAACAGGCCGAGCAAATGAGTAGTTTTCTTGGCGTCTATCGCATCGAATTGCTTTTTATTCCATACGAAAGCCGAGTTCTTGTATTTCGACTGCCATTCCCGTGTCAAATCTCGTTCATCCAAACGTTCGCCGGAACGGGTCGAGTATTCAGGGTCTTGTATATTTTTCGGCAAGAATTTCGTCCGGCCACCGCCCATAGCGACCTCAAGGCCGTCACCATATGGAATTTCCAGCATTTGTCGAGCAATGTCCGGAAACTTCGCCTCATATGCATCCATACGGCGAGTGAAAACATCATTATCGGATTCCCAATCGCGGTCGGGAGAATGCGAATAGCACGCCGCCGGTGTTGCGTGCGTTAGTCGGGCGGTTGTGACGACGCCGGTCGATTTTCCCGCCTCTTCGGCATATTCAAGCAGCGTTTTCGTCTCGTTTCCGGAGACCGTTTTGTAATTCGCATGTTGAACATTCTGATTGACGGAAATGACACCTTCGTCCGTTTTTACACCCGAGATGATCGCGCTCATGGTCGGAGCCGAATCGGATGTTTGCTGGTTTGTCCCGTATGTTTTCGACAGGGCCGAGAAAGGAAACTCTTCGAAACTAAGACGATTCTCCTCGCCGCTTTCGCCACGCGTCTGTCCTTCGAAAATTCTCGCCGCAGTTAGCGTAGAAACGCCCATACCGTCGCCGATAAACAGGATAACGTTTTTAGCCTTTCCCTTTCGGATCTTCTGAGCTTTTGCCCGATCGACCGCCTGCCAACCACCGCGTCGCCAGGTCTCGGCCGACTCCGTTCGTTTTACCGGAAAAAGAGTCGCAGGCGTTTGGCCGTAGGTTCCCGTCATCAGACTGAGAAGAATAAGAACGTTAAATTTTTGAAATATCTTTGATCTCATTTTTAGTACCTGACAAAACAAAATTAGCGTCAAATTCGGCGGAACTTAACGCTAATGACGGAATCACCCTTAAGAAGTGATCAAAATTGATCGGTTAGTAGCCGCAGTGATAATTAGAACCCTCGAAAGACTTAACCCATTTTCCACCTTCACGGCGATAAGCGTTAAATCCTGCTCCCTCGAATGACTGCACGTAGGTAAAGGCCTCGGCTACGCCATCATTGTCGAAATCAAAAACGTCAAGCAGCCGCTCATGGTAAACGCCCGTGTCAACATCCGAAATATCACCGCTCATCACATTTTCCTGCTCGACATTCTCAAATTCGGTATAACCAAAGGAATATTTGCCGTCGGCCTTGTCGGCGATAAAGAAAAGCAGGGCCCGCGATTTCGAGCCGGTTTCAACCCAAAACGAGCCGACCAATTCGGCGGTTCCATCCGAATCGACATCGACGGCCGTCAGGTTTTGATACTTCAACACCTTTGCCGCCGATTGGTCAACATTTTGCTTAATTAACTCCGACCGAACCAAGGCCTCGATCTCTTTTCTTTCCGCTGCGGTCGGCAATCTTCGTACCCCGCTGCCCTTTTTTGTCGCGACGACGTTTGTTGCCAATGCCATAACGTTCCCTTTCAACTTTGCCCTAGTCGAAGCGATAGTAACCTCGGCCATATTTGCCGAACATTCAGCCTTTGGATCTGACGTTTTCACGGTAACCGTGCCGGCATTGGCACCGCCGAAGATTAGCCGGTAAGCCGGGCCGGGCTTGTAATAATTCTTATGGAACAAAGAAATCTTTGCCTCCTCCTCACCGCCACTCACCGGTTGAACCAGCTTTCCGTTTTCGACATAGGCGACCGGTTCAACCGTTTTGCCGTCATTAATGACCGCAAAAATAATCGGTTTCGCCTTAGCTGCCGGTTTTGCTTTTGCTTTTTGAGCCGACAATTGAGTAAACGACAATCCGACGAGGACTGCGGCGAACGTAACCTTGTTGAGGATTTTCATATTTTGGATGATCATACTTTTTGCGAAACCATTTTGCCTTGCATAAATTGCAGCAAATATTCACGGCCGCCAGCCTTTGAATCGGTCCCGCTCATATTAAAACCGCCGAACGGATGAACGCCGACCAAAGCACCCGTGCATTTTCGATTGAGATATAGATTTCCGACATGAAATTCACGTCGGGCTTTTTCAAGGTTCCCCTGATCGGTCGAGTAAACAGCACCCGTCAAGCCGAATTCAGTATCGTTTGCGATCTCCAAAGCGTGGTCGAAATTGCGGGCTTTGATCACCGCAAGAACCGGGGCGAATATTTCTTCCTGCTCAATCGTCGCGCCAGCTTGGACGTTATCGATCACGGTCGGTTCGATATAGAA
>DLHV01000049.1:0-10557 GCA_002483395.1 Chloracidobacterium sp. UBA7659
CTAAACGGTTGATTTAGGTAATTTTACCGTAAACTTCGTCCCCTCGCCCTGTTTCGATTTTACTTCGATCGTACCATGATGAATGTCCACGATCTTCTGGACGATCGCTAATCCAAGGCCGGTACCTGTTTCCTTTGTTGAAAAATACGGCTCGAATATCTTGGACACGTTTTCTTCAGGAATGNNCACGAGACCTTCGTTTTGGTCAGGCGTGATCTTGATATTCAAGTGCCCGCCGGTTTTCTCCATTGCCTGAATTGCGTTGATCAAGAGGTTATTGAAGACCGAACGCAGAAACTCCGGGTCGCCCAGAATCTTCGGCACATTTTCGTGCTCGACGACACCTACTTTGATGCCATTTTCGGAGGCCTGGGCCTCAATAATTCGCAGCGAATCGTCTATTACGGACCGAACGTCAACTGGCCTCAAATCCACCTTTGCCGGCCGCGAATAATTCAAAAAATCGCTGATCTGCTGGTTTATACGTGCGACCTCGGCTTTCAATTGCGAGGTCAGTTTTTCGAATGTCTCACGTTTTTCCGGCTCTTCCGGAGCGAATTTGGAGCGCAGNNAATTCAATGGGTTGCGGATCTCGTGTGCGATCGCTGAGCCAAGCCGCCCGATCACGGCGCTCTTTTCGGCTTGCTGCAGTTGGGCTTGGAGTTCCTTTGATTTTTCCAGCTCGGCGGTCATTTCGTTGAAACGCTGGGCAAGCTGCCCCATTTCGTCGTTTCGACGTTCGTCGGAGACTCTAACGCTCAGGTCCCCATCGGCCACACGCCGAGCAGCATTGGAGAGATTTGCGATGGGACGCGTAAAGCGCCATACAAGAAAAAACGTGATCAGTGTAGAGATTGAGAGAACTGCAAGGGTAACGAGCAGAGGTTGGGCTGCCCGGCGTGTGGCTTCGCCGTGGTCGTTTTTGAGTATCACCATCACGTACCAGCGGCCTTTGCTTGTTTCGATCGGCACGACATGGGCCTCGTCATCGAGATCTTTGTTTTCCGGAGACTGCCTGTTCGGAAACTTCGACAAGTCGTCGCTCAGGCGTCTGCCCTCCATCAGCGGCGGCAGGTCTGTCAGTTCGGAAAGTTGTCGGTAAACGATCTCCCCCGCGTCTCCGGTCGTCGGCAGGTAATCTTCATTGATGCTGTCCGATATCCGCCATTCATTGTCGATGATAATGATGTCCTTTATCCGCTCACGGTCATTATCGTCAAGAAATCGCTGACCCGGCTGTTCGACCAGATCCTTCACGCGGTCGTCACCGGTGAGGCTGTACGCACCTACGGCGAAGCCCGAGACCACAGCCTGAGCCTGCTTGTCACGCAACTCTATATTTTCCTGCTGCGTCAGGTAATTCAGATAATATTGGACACCCAGCGTGGCTACGATCAGCAGTGCAAGGATCAGCAGAAGCCTGCCTCTGAATGTCTTAAAAAAGTTCATTTATTTTGAGTCTAAGTGAACGAGCGTTTATTTTCCCTTGCACACTGGGCTGACTGAATGTTATATTCAGATTTAGCATTTTCGCACACTCTTGAACAAACAATTCAATTCGATCGGATAAACGTTCCTGAGTCTCCTCACGTAAATAATCGAAATCTCTAGCTTGGCCGAGGTAAAACATGAAGTTAATGTGTTCCGAGAAGCGTCTGAATAAGATTTTTTTTCCGTTTTTGTTGGTGATCTGCCTCTTTTCATTAGGCATCGGCGCTCAGACTAAGAAAGCGTCGTCAGCCAAAAAAACCGTCACTAAGAAGAACGAAAAGCAGGCTAAGGATGCCAGGAAAGATTCGCGCAAAGATTCGGCGAAAAATAAATCAGCGTCTAGAGACTCGAAAAAATCAAAGTCTTCGGCTAAAAATAAAGAAACCGCAAAGCGAAACGACGCGAAACGCGACAAGCTGACCGCTAAGGAAAAGGCCCGCAACAAAGATTCTAAGAAAAAGCTGGATCCGAAAAAGCAGGCTGAAGCACGAAGGGCCGAAGCCGCCCGAAAACGTGCTGAAGAAGAACGCCGCCAGGCCGCCTTGGCCGAGCAACGCCGCCGCGAACAACTCGCCCGCGAAGCCCGTGAACGCAGGCTCGCCTTCGAACGCGGCCTCCGCACTGAAACCGTAAGAAATATCGAAAACGACCGAACCGATGGCGAAGACCTCCAGGTCCGCCAGGCTGCCGTCAACGCCCTTGGTTCGCACGCCGGTACTATCGTTGTGATGGAAGCCCAGACGGGCAAAGTCCTCACGATTGTCAATCAGGATTGGGCGATCCGCAACAGCTTCAAGCCTTGCTCGACAATAAAGCTTGTAACCGGAGTCGCCGGGCTGAACGAAAACGTCATCAATGAAGAAGGCGGCATCGGTGAGACGACATCCGGATTAAAATTGGACGCGGCCCTTGCTCGTTCTAATAATGGGTATTTTCAGCGTGTCGGTGTTAATGTCGGCAGCAGCAAGATGGTCGATTACGCCAGGAAACTGGGCCTTGGTGAACAGACGGGCATCAACGCGGATGGTGAAACAGCCGGAAGGGTCCCGAACGGCAACAGCAATCCCCGTATTTATTCGCATGGTGACGATTTCGAGGTCACGCCTCTCCAATTGGCAGTTCTTGTTTCGGCCGTCTCAAATGGCGGTAAGAAGGTTGTTCCCCAAATACCGATTCCCCGCGTCGAGCGAACAAATTTCAGGAGCAAAACCGGCGGTAGATTGGACTTGCCAAAACAAAGTTTTGAAGGCGTTTTACCTGGAATGCTTGGAGCCGCCGAATACGGCACCGCTCGTCGCGGCGTCGATTCGACAATGGGCGTGGCCGGAAAGACCGGTTCGTGCATTGGAAAGGGATCGTGGGTCGGCCTTTTCGCCTCGGTCGCTCCGGTCGAAGATCCGAAATACTCGGTTGTCGTGATTACCCGCGGCCAGAGCGAGCGGGGCAAATACGCCGCCGCGATTGCCGGGCAGGTTTATCAGGCGCTGCGGTCGCGGATCACGCGCAATTTCGACAACGAATGGGCCCGGAGAAATCTGAAACCTCGTGCAGAGGATTCTCAGACGGCGGAACGTTCCGACGAAGACGAGGAAGGTTTTGATGAAGCCGAAGCAAATGATAGTGTCGAACGGTCTGTTGTCGGCGGAACCCGCTCAGTTCAGGTTGCTACTCAGCCGGTCGTGAAAAAAATGGTCCAAAAAACCGGGCAGTCCAAGCCCGTGTTCCCACCGGTTGTGATAACTTTCGATAGGAGCGGAGCTGAAAAAAGCACCGAAAAGAAACGGCCCCGCGTCGTGAAAAACTAACTAAATAACGGCCTTGTGGCTGTTCGACCCATCAAAAAACACCGTAACATTCCAGAGAGCAGGAATGTTTCAGTGTTTTTGTTGTTTCCGCAGGGTTTTTAGCTTGACACAACGGCGAATCTTGCGTGATTATTTACCTTTCCAAATATTGCAGCCTGCGGTTATAATATTCGGCAACTCAAGCAATTTTAGCCTGAAATTTTGCAATAAATCTTTTGCAATGCATCAGAACCATTGCAGATCGGATGATGTATTTTTTTCGACAACTCGATATAGAAAATACTTTGCATTTAGTGCCGCTTGGAGGTAGGTTTAATGAAATCGATTTATAGGTTTTTGAGTTTTGGAGCTGTCCTTACGGCATTTGCCGCATTAGGCACAACTGCGAGTTATGCTCAGGATCGGTGCGGAGATACGGACGCGATCACCGCCACGGATGCAAAGGTTCGCGAAAACTACCTGAAGCCCGAAACGCGCAAGGTCGCGCTAGAGGCAGGTAAGGAGTACATCGCGAAATACGGTGAATGCGAGGCGTCGAAGGGCTTTGTTGCATGGCTCAAACCTCTGATCCCTGATTGGGAAAAAAAGGTGAAAGATCGCGAGGAGTACTTATGGGCAAAGGAGCGCATGGCGAAGTTTGACAACGGAATTCAGAACGGAAAATTTGACGATTCGTATGCTGCCGGTGCTGAGCTGCTGTCAAAATACCCAAATAACATGAATTTCATCCTTCCGCTTGGCCTGATCGGTTTGTACGAATCGTACAAAAATAATTACAAGTATAATGATGACTCGATTCGTTATGCGAAAATGGCGATCACCAAATTCAAAGCCGGCGGGGTTGAGCCGAAAAAAGACAAAGATGGAAAGCTCATTCTGGACAAGACGGACAAAGAAATCTACGGCACGTATCAGTTTGAACGAAACAAAGATGAGGCCTTAAGCGAGCTGAATTATGCTCTCGCCTTCATAAACTACTACGCGAAGAAGGATAAAAAGGCTGCGTTACCGTATTACTACGAGGTAACCCAAATGCCCGGTGTCTACAAAGACGAGCCACGCCTTTATGTTACTCTTGGCTCGTTTTACGGTGACGAGTCAGCTCCGATCGGAAAAGAGATCGTTGCATTAATCGAGAAACAGAAGGCAGCCCCGACGGACGAGGAAAAACAAAAGCTTGATGTCGAGATCAAGGCTAAAGTTGCTCTTTACAATGGTTATACAGAGCGAGCGCTTGATGCTTTTGGGCGTGCCTATAAGGTTGCGGATGAAAAGGTCGCTTCGGAGAAAAAACTTAAGGACGACGTTTACAAAATGCTTCAGGGTCTTTACGAACAACGGTTTGAAAAGAAGGACGGCCTTAACGCTTATGTTGCGACTTCGACAAGCAAGCCTTTGCCGAATCCGACCAGCGAGGTAACACCGATCTCGGATCCTGAGCCGGCAAAGACAACTACAGCGGGCACAAGCGTACAGGCCCCAACAAAGCTTGCAAACGGTATATCGACCCCGGCAGCAACGAAGCCTGCGGCAACTAACGGAAAGGCGGCCACAGCGACAAAACCGGCTGCGAAGCCGAGACGTTAGTCGTTCGAACAAAGATCTAAAAATCGGCTAGGCGGTTTGTTTATGAACACCGGGCTTCCTTTTTTGACGCAATTTTCATGAAGTTGTTCGTACCTAATAAATATTGCAGCCTGCGGTTATAATATTCGGCAACTCAAGCAATTTTAGCCTGAAAGTCTTGCAACTATTTTTTTTAGCGATACATCTGAATCAACGCAAATCCGATGTTGCTTTTTTCGGATCGCCAGGTTTAACAGTTTAGTCACGATTTAGTACCGGTTGGAGGAAGATTAATGAAAACGATTTTTAGATTTTTGAGTTTGGGCGCTGTCCTGACAGCATTTGTCACGGTCGGAGCAACCGCTAGCTTTGCACAAGAGGCATGCGCCGATGTAGATGGCCAGACGGCTCTCTACACGAAGTTTACGGAACTTTATCCGAAAACGGCGATCGCCGACCGCGAGGCGACGATCGAAACCGGTAAGCAGTTTCTCGAAAAATACGGTAGCTGTGATGCGGTTAAGGAACAGGCAGACTATTTGAAGGCGGCAATCCCCAAGTTGGAGGAGACTCTTAAGAGAATCAAGGACGGGATCGAAAGGAAAAAGCGGTTTGACCGGTTCGACGCCGGCATAAAATCGGATAATGCTGATGAAATATATGCAGCTGGTAAAGAGATCCTTGCCTTCACGCCCGACAACCTGAATATTATTTTTCCAATGGGTGTCGTCGGAATGTACCAGTCTAGTAAGGACAATAATTACAAATACGCAGATGACGGTATTCGGTACGCCAACATGGCGCTTTCCAAAATTAAGAGCGGTGCAGAGTTTACCAAAAAGAATGACAAAGGGGTCCCAACAGTAGGTGCCTTGAAGTACGAGTACGCGAAGCAGGAAGCGATCGACGAATTAACGTACTCCCTTGCTTATCTTAATTACTATGGAAAGAAAGACAAGAAAACCGCGCTTCCGTTCTATTACGAACTGTCGCAGTCGGCGGGTAGATATAAGTCTGACCCTCGTATTTACGGAACGATCGGAGATTATTACGTAGAACAAGGCGCTCCGATCGGCGAACAAATTGCCGTTGAAATTGCGGCCCGCAAACCGGACGACACGGCTGAAGTCCTCGCGCAAAAGGAAGCGTCGATCAAAGCAAAGGTAGCTATGTTTAACGGCTATACTGAGCGGGCACTCGATGCCTACAGCCGGGCTCACAAGGTTGCGTCGGACACCACGCCGGCAGGCAAGGCTTACAAGGACAACTTATTTAAGATAATTCAGAGCCTGTACAAGCGTCGTTTTGACAAGGATGCCGGTCTTGATGCATATATAGCGACCACGCTTGCAAAGCCATTTCCAAATCCGACTTCGGAAGTTACGCCGATATCGGATCCTGAGCCGGCAACAACAACGACAACAACCAATACCACCGTTCAACCGACCAAGCCTGCCACGACCGGTCAGCCGGCAAAGACCGCCCCTGCCGCAGTGGTTACCAAACCGGTTTCGGATTCGACGCCAAAGGCATCGACCGATGCTGGGAATCCGGCAAAAACACCGGCGGCATCGACTGTTTCGATGAAGGCAAAGCCGGTGGTGAAAAAGCCTGTCGCCAGGAAGAAGGGAAGGGGTTAAACTCCGTTACGTGAAAATCTAAAAATCGGCCGGGCGCTTTGTTTATCAACGCCCGGCTTTCTTTTTTGGCTTAATCTTCATAAAATTGTCATGCCGAATGAATATCGCTAAATTGGAAANNTTTGGCGATCCCGATCTGCTGACGCGTGCGCTTACGCATCGCTCATGGGCGCACGAAACTTTTCCGGGCGAATCGGACGAAAAAGTTCGCGGGGCGCAGAATGAGTCGCTCGAATTCGTCGGCGATTCCGTGGTCGGCCTCGTTATTGCCGAACAGCTTTATCAAATGCATCCGACTCTTAGCGAAGGCGACCTGACATTGATGAAACACCATCTTGTCAGTTCCACGACGCTGGCGAGGATCGCCGGCTATCTCGATCTCGGCGAGTTTGTCAGCATGGGGCGGGGCGAAGAGAAAACCGGCGGACGCAAGAAACCCGCGATACTGGCCGATACATTGGAGGCGGTGATCGCGGCCATATTCTTTGACAGCGGCTACGCATCGGCAAGCGAGTTTATTTTGCGTATTTTCGCTAAGGAGCTTAAGAAAGTCACGCCGCAAAGCTCTCTGGATTACAAGACACTTTTGCAGGAAACACTTCAGGCGGAAAAACTTTCGGCTCCGACATATTCGCTGATCAAGACCGAAGGGCTGCCCCATGCACGCACTTTTCTAGTAGAAGCAGCGTGGGGCGACGGAAAATCGCTCGGGACCGGCGGGTCGATCAAATCAGCTGAAATGATGGCCGCCAGCGAAGCTCTGAAGTCGCTGCAAAAGCAGAAACAAAAAGTATCGAAACGAAAAGATTGACCGCACGTATTTAATCCGGGCATTTATGAGTAAAGACGAAAAAGAAGTAAAGGAGGCTGCCGTAAAGGAAAGCAAACCGCTCGGCCCTCCAAAATCGGTTTTCAGGGAGTATTTCGAATCGTTTGCAGTTACGCTTGTTATGGCGATATTCGGCATGACCTTTATCTTGCAGGCGGTGACGGTTCCGACAGGGTCGATGCAGAACACAATACTCGTCGGCGACTATCTCCTGGTTAACAAGTTCATCTTCTCGCCGGGCGGACAATCGCTTCCGTTTTTGCCGCAGCGGGAGATCCAACGCGGCGACATAATTGTTTTCAAATATCCTGGAAACAAGGTCCGGCCCGAAAAAGACAGCTCACGCGGACTTAAGGCATACCAGATCAATTATGTAAAGCGCGTCATCGGCCTTCCGGGAGAAACGGTCGAATTCAAGAACAACCAGGTGTTTATCAACGGGCAACTGCTGCCGGAGCATCGCATTATAGGCGATGCCGACAACGACCAATCTGCTCTCGAAATAAATGACATCGGTGAACGCAAGCCCGATGAAAAATGGGATGTTTACTACTCCGAGGATACGATGAAGCTGACCCAGGCCGGCAGAAGCCTGTTGCGTCCCGGTTATGAATTCGGCGTACAGGGAAAACCGATGATCGTCCCGGACAACAGCTTTTTTTGTATGGGCGACAGCCGCGACAACAGCGAAGACAGCCGCTATTGGGGTTTTGTGCCGCGAGAGTTGGTGATCGGGCGGGCGATGTTCGTTTACTGGTCATGCGATCGCGGAGCGTCGAATGGCGATTTCTTCGGCTGCCTGACCCATCCGAGGCTGAGCCGCATCGGACATTTTGTGAAATAATACTTCGTGGACTGATAATTTTCCGGGCGGTCTCAGGCCGCCGTTTTTGTTTATGAAGCTCAATTTCAGCGAAGAAGTTTCGGGGGCGTTGCATTTCGACCGGCCGGTTGTCGCTCTAGAATCCACGGTGATCGCACACGGCCTGCCTTATCCGCAGAACATCGAAACGGCCTACAAACTCGAACGCATTATTCGAGAAAAAGGGGTCACGCCGGCAACGATTGCAGTTTTCGACGGCGAGATAACGGTTGGGTTAAATGACGATCAGCTCGAAACGCTTGCGACCGCACCAGATGTCCGAAAGGTTTCGATACGCGATCTGCCGATCGCTCTGGCAAAGAAATTAAATGGTGCGACAACCGTTGCTGCGACAAGCTTTATCGCGCACGCCGCGGGAATAAAGGTCTTTGCTACGGGCGGGATCGGCGGGGTCCATCGCGGAAATGACAGTGATGTCTCGGCCGATCTGCCGGAGCTTGCCCGAACACCAATCGTTGTCGTTTGTTCAGGTGCGAAAATCGTTCTCGATCTGCACGCGACTCGCGAATGGCTGGAAACCTACGGCGTATCGGTGCTAGGTTGGAAATGTGATGAAATGCCTGCGTTCTACTCGGTTTCGAGCAGCTTGGGTGTTGATGAAAGTGTAGAAAATGCAGCAGAGGCTGCGAAGATCATAAAAGCCCGCGACGACCTGGGCTTGAAAAGCGCGGTCCTCGTCACGGTTCCCGTGCCCGATGAATTTGCGATCGATCCGGTCGAGCTTGAAGAAATATTGAGCGAAGCCCTCGATCTTGCGACGACGCGGAATAAGCACGGCAAAGAGATCACCCCCTTTCTGCTCGCACAGATGGCCGAGAAAAGCAAAGGAAAGACGCTGGCTGCAAACATTGCGCTTCTTGAGAATAACGCCAGGGTTGCAGCGGGAATTGCGCTGGCCTTGGGCTAACTTGCCTTATTTGCCGCTCCGCGTTCCATCTTCTCCTTCAAAGAATCCAGTCTTTTTTGTGCCTCAGCCGATTCAGACGCTGCCGGAAATTTTTGCAGCACCTCTTTCCAACTCGCACCGTCGTAATGAAAAGTTCGATTCGCAGAGTTGAACAGGAACACAATGCCGAGCTTACGGTAGCGGTCGAGCATTACAAAGTTCAGATAATAGCTGTGCATCGGGGCTGCTGACGCAGCCATTTCACGCCGGTCGAGGCGTGAGCCGGCGTCCTTCGAAAGCTTCGCGGCCGTTTCTTCAAGCAGATAGCCATACAGGAGCAGAAGGGCCGGACGGAACTGCGATTGCGGATAAAGCTCGAAAAACGAAGATGCCAGTTCGATCTGGTCAAATCCGTTCGACGCTTGTACCAGCCGTGCGAGGCGTGCGTCATCGCCATCGCGAAACTTGCCAAAAACCGCGTCGGCCTGCACCCAGCCGCTATTGTTGGGCGGAGCAGATACCCGATAGAATTTGACGCCATCGGCCTCCGTAACGCCAAGAATTTGTACCTTTCGCCCACGCCGCATCCGCTGGACTGAATCGGCAAAAAGGCTTGGCTTTACGCGAAGAACCGACAGCGTTTCATCCATCACGACAGCCGTGCTGCCGATCTCTTTCGGCTTTTGCACCGAAGCAGATTTAACTTTCGGCTTCGGCGATTGTGTGCGTTTTTGCCCGTCAACACAGACGTTGAGCGTCAGCAAAAGAGCGATAGAAAGATAAAGAAATCTAAATCTCATATCGTATTTGATCAAATTCGCGTTTTTATCTGGCCGTTCTCTTTGCCTTTTCGATCCTGTTTTGCAGGCCCGCGTGATGAAAATGGCAGATCGCTATTGCCAGCGCGTCAGCGGCGTCGTGCGGTGCCGGGACACTTTTTAGTTTCAACAAAACCCGCACCATCTCGCCAACCTGGTGTTTTTCGGCGTTTCCGTAGCCGACGATCGTCTGCTTGATCAGCCTTGGTGCGTACTCGGCGACTGTCAGCCCGCGTTGTTCGGCGAGCAGCAGCATAACGCCGCGGACCTGTCCGAGCTTCACTGCTACGTTCACGTTGACCGAATAAAAAGCCTCTTCGATCGAAAGCACATCCGGCTGGTGTTGATCGACAACTGCCTCGACGCCACGAAAGACTTTCATCAATCGCTTTGAGAATGCCTCACGCGGGCTCGATTTCACAGTGCCGAACTCGACAAGCGAATATTTCGAGCCGCTGCCTTCAATTAAGCCCCACCCGAGCGTTTCACTACCAGGGTCGATTCCTAAAACTCTCATTTGTTTGATAACCGGGACGTAAGATTATGAGAAGATACCTATCTTTTTTGACAAAATCAAATGATTTGCCAAAGGGCGGCACAAATTTGTCAAATTCGCGAATAAATCATATGATTTCCACA
>DLHV01000049.1:10585-11494 GCA_002483395.1 Chloracidobacterium sp. UBA7659
TAGAATCCGTACGCACACTACTTACCGGGATTATAGATTACGCCGGTTTGTTTCCGCCGTCGATGGTGTCTATGCAGGACGCCGTGGCGAATTTTTCGAAGTACAAGAGCGGCGGGCACAGTTGGATGCTGGGCCGATTTGTAGTGCCGGTCGCCCGGTTAGGCGAGTTTGTCGAATGTGCGGACGCACTTTCACGCGACGGCGAAAAGCCGTGGCGGTTAAGCGTTCTTGCCGGCGAGGACATAGTATCAACTATCCGCGAGATCAGTTTATTTAACAATGCAAACAGCGGGCGTTTCGTCTGCGATTCGCTTGAGGTAAAGGCAAATACGATCTCGAAGATCGAGAACACGGTCAATGCTTTACCAGACGACATCACGGCTTATTTCGAGATCGGCGTAAAAGAGAATTTTGTCGATCTGGTTTCAACCCTCGCATTAAAACAGCAGCGAGCAAAGGTCCGAACGGGCGGCACCGTCCGGGAAGATTTCCCGCCAACGCGTGAAATAATCCGCTTCGTCCGCACGTGCATGGCCGCCAACGTGCCGTTTAAAGCGACCGCCGGGCTGCATCACCCGATTCACTGTTTTCGACCGCTCACCTACGCGCCTGACGCGCCGCAGGGGACGATGCACGGCTTTCTGAACATGCTATTGATGACCGGATTTGCCCGCGAAAGCTATCGCGTCAGCCTGCTCGAAGAATTGATGGAAGAGGAATTCGACGAGGCGTTCAAGTTTCGTGAAAACGGTNNGGCTGGCGCGACGAGCATTTTCTGACCGCCGGCCACCTCGACCGCCTTCGCTCAAGAGGCATGATCTCGTTCGGCTCATGCTCATTTACGGAGCCGGTCGAGGATCTGCGGAGTTTGGGGCTGCTGTAAATCACAGGCGGAAACACGACCGGTAG
>DLHV01000204.1 GCA_002483395.1 Chloracidobacterium sp. UBA7659
TTCCGCGAGGATCTTTATTATCGCTTGAATGTTTTCACGATCTTTCTCCCGCCTCTGCGCGAACGCAAGTCCGATATTCTGCTCCTCGCCGAACATTTTCTAGAAAAATACGAAGCGGAACACGGTAAACGTATTCGCCGCATCTCGACGCCCGCGATCGATATGCTGATGAGCTATCATTTCCCTGGCAATGTTCGCGAACTTGAAAATGCCGTCGAGCGTGCGGTTCTCGTCTGCGATGCAAATGTAATTCACGGCCATCATTTGCCGCCGACTTTACAGACCGCCGAGATCTCCGGAACCGTCACGGATCTGTCGCTGGCATCTGCGGTCGAGGCTTTTGAACGCGACATGATCCAGGATTCTTTGAAATCGACACATGGTAACGTTGCGAAGGCGGCCAAAATGCTTGATTCTACTGAGCGGATACTTGGTTACAAGATCAAGAAGTACGGTATTGACGCCGCGCGGTTTCGCAGATGAATAAGTTAGACCAGTTGGTAAAAGATTTGCCCGACGCCGAATCGGCCACGCGGTTTCTAAAGCAGTTTTCCGAACGGAACCCTTCACACGCGACAAAATTACTGAAGAAGACCGGCCTTTTGTCCGACGTTCTCACGCTGGCATCATTTAGTCCACTGCTTGCGACAACCCTCATTCAAAATCCGGAGTATCTTTGGTGGCTGAATCGAAAACGGTCCGAATCAAGCGTCCGCAATAAAGACGAACTGCTCGAATCACTCGCCCGCTTCTCGTTGACAAATTCACAGATCGAACCGCAGGTTCTGTTTGCCCGCTTCCGCCGCCGCGAACTTTTGCGAATCTTTCTTCGTGACATCCGTCGTCTGGGAACGATCGCCGAAATCACCGAAGAGATTTCCAATCTAGCCGACGCAATTCTCGAAACCGCATTACGCATCGCCCGGCAGGAGATGGACAACCGGTTCGGCGCTCCATTCGAGGTCGATAGCAAAGGCCGCAAGCGCCCATCGGAGATCTGTGTCGTTTCGCTCGGAAAGCTTGGTTCACGCGAACTGAACTATTCATCGGATATTGATCTCCTTTTTATTTATTCCGCCGAAGGTACGACGACCGGGACGGGTTCGCGAGGTGTGGTAACAAACCGCGAGTATTTCGTAAAGCTCGCCGAATCGATAACAAGGCTCGTCGGCCGGCAGACGGGCGAAGGTGCGGCGTATCGGGTCGATCTGCGCCTGCGGCCACATGGCCGGGTCGGTTCACTTGCGTTATCTGTAAGAGATACAATCCGATATTACACAACGGAGGCTAGAAGCTGGGAACGCCAGGTTTTGATCCGCTCGCGGCCGAGTGCCGGGAACGGGCGTTTATTCAAAACGTTTTTCAATGCGGTGGAAAACGAAGTTTTTTCCGCGACGGAAGATGTCGAGACTGCGTTGCGAAATGTTTATTTATCGAAAGAGAAGATAGATTTCCAGCGCAAGGCCGACAAGGAGTTCGATGTAAAGCTCGGACGCGGCGGGATTCGGGAAATAGAATTTATCGCCCAGGCGTTACAGCTTTCTTATGGCGGAAAGGACAAATGGCTTCGCGCTCCGCACACGCTGATCAGCCTGTCGCGGCTCGCCGACCGCGATCTTCTTAGTGAAGCTGAGGTTACCGGCCTTTTCGAAGCCTACGATTTCCTACGGCATCTCGAACATATCCTGCAAATGGAGAACGGTTTGCAGACGCATTCCCTGTCGAACGATCCCGGCCGCCGCCATCTGATAGCAAAACGCATGCGGTGCTCGGACCTTTCCGAATTTGAAAGCTCGCTGCGGACAAAAACGGACGATGTTCACAACCTTTTCGTCCGGGTTTTCGGCGATAAGGCCGTCACGGTTGCGAAAGACATCCAGAAAGTCACAAGCGAATCGATGCGAAGCACCGGCACTATTCTGAAGCCGGAAAATACCAGCAAAATTCCTGGAATTCTCCACGCACAGCTTATTTCCTCGCTGGAAAAGGCCGATGTCAGACCCACATTGACGCCCGAAATATCGTCGGTGATAAACAAAATCGTCGAGGTCTCGCCAAAATTCACCGAACTGCTTACCGCAATGCCGCTGCTGGTCAACTCATTGAAAATGCCGGGCGATAGTTTCCCAGAGCGCGACTATAAAACAATATTTTCCGACGCGATCATCGGCAACACTGATCTGGGAGCGATGCTCTCGGCAATGCGGACGAAGTGGTCGCAGTTTATTCTCGAGATCGCGGTCTACGATGTATTTCAGATCCTCTCAGACCACGAGATAAAGCATCTGCAAACAAAACTTGCCGAGGCGAGCATTGAAACCGCGTTGAGCGCAGCTCGACAAGAGCTTTCGAACCGGCTTTCTCTCGATATCGGCGAACTTCCGATAGCCGTTCTCGCTCTTGGAAAGCTCGGCAGTGGGGCGATCGATTACGATTCCGACCTCGATCTCGTTTTGATCCATGACGAACGCCCGCAGACGGCATATCCGGGCTACACGAAC
>DLHV01000206.1 GCA_002483395.1 Chloracidobacterium sp. UBA7659
CTGATGGACAAAATGGTGCTGGAGATTTTTATATTGCGATAGGAAATTTTTCTCGGCCGGCTCATCGTCGTACGAACCGAAGAGCGCGGAAATCTCCGGCCTCTGTTCAAAGCGGTCGGCTACCTTGCCGATCGTGTCAGGTTTGACGACAACGTCAGCGTCAATAAACATTAGGATTTCACCTTGCGCGGTTTCGGCCGCCAGATTGCGGGCGGCGGCAGGCCCGGATTGCCTGGAAGTCGAGAGAATGCGAGCGCCTTTGCCACGGCCGATCTCCGCGCTGTCGTCGGTGGAGCAATCGTCGACAACTATAACCTCGAACGACCGGTAAGTCGATGCAAAAATAGCGTCAAGGCACTGGTGTAAGAATTTGCTGCCGTTATATACAGGAATGATAACGGTTATATAGGGAGTATTGTTCGACATCTGATTTAAAAGGATGCTGGGAAATTTGCGGCCGATAATTCCGTCAGAGTGAGGGTGGCCGATTCACGCAAGCGCCGTATTGAAAGCGTAATCTTCGCAGCAAAAGAACTAAACCCTCGCGACGCCCGGTGACTTAGGCGCTATTTTTTCCTTCTTCGCTCCTAGCATAGCCCTGGTTAACTGAACCGGTTGAAAGACGATGCTGGACCAAAGGAAAACCTCGTTGGTGCAATAGCATTTTTTTGCTCGGATCAGTTTACGAAGTTTCTGAGCCTCTTCTGAATCCCAAATCTCAAAGAAAGTGTTGTTTCTAAGATTTCCGAGCGGAAAATGCTGCTCGCACACGCTTACATCCCCGTTCGCATACACCACTCCGGTGAGGACGCCCGCTTTACACGGAATATACTGCGACTCGGATTCTATGGTCTTTACCTTTGCCCATTGAAGTAATGGTTCGACACTTGCACCAAATCGATGTTTTTCACGATCGCTCCAAACCTCGGCGACATGCCGGTATAGATCTTTGTATTTCTGTAGCTGCGGCCCCTGCAAGGACGGATTCTTTCGGTCGCCACGAATAATCGCAAGATTGTGATGCTCTATCTTCGGGCAATTATCATGCAGATACTCCGTTAGTTGCCAAATCTCGTCCATGTTTTCGCTCATCGCTACTGTATTCGAATGGATTCGAAAGCGCGGGTCCTCCTCATTGAGTTTTGCAAGCATTTCATAAGTCTCCATTGCTTTCTTGAAAGACTGGGGGTTTCCGCGAAAACGGTTATGATACTCTGGCATTCCGTCCAAGGATATCTCGCAAATAAATAATTCGAGCGTGTCGCTTCTCACCAACTGGCGAAGCGCTTTCTCCGTACGATCGGTAAAATATCCGTTTGTCGGCACATAGATGTTTTTGACATCGTTGTTTTTGATGAAAAGTTCGCAAATGTCCGCAAATTCTGGTCGAATAAACGGCTCCCCGCCGGATAGGTTGAGGTTCTCGAAATCTCCCAGTTCAAGCGAAAGTTTTTCGAATTCTTCGAACGTCAAATCGTTACGCTGGTTCAACTCCTTCCAGTAAAAGCAGTGTTCGCAAGTTAGATTACAGATCGAATTGATAAAAACGATCATAAACGGTGGTGTTTGCCGTGCTCCGTGATTAGCGGCTTTCATCGAAAGCTTTGTATGCCGCGTAATGCGTGAAACGATGTTCATAATTCTATTTCCTATGGTTAATGCTCCCAAGCCAGTAAGGATTTCACATTCCGCATGACTTGACGGAAACTCATGTAATTATCGAACGCCGCGGACGAGAACATCTCAAATAGCCGCTGGTTCGCCAGATAGTAGGCGTCGATCCTGTTCAATGATGAAAAATCACTCCGGACTTGTACCTTTCCAAGGTCCGTCGAACAGGCGGCCTCAAAGTTTGCCCTTGCTATTTCCCTGTTGGCAACGCTGCTCCGGCCAAACGGATACGCAAATGTGACCGCTTCACGGCCCAACGCATTCGCAATCGCGGTCTTTGATTCGATAATTTCCGCTTTCACTTTTTCAGGTGTAAGTTTGGTCAGATCCTGATGTGTCCGGGTGTGAGAACCGAACTCGATTCCATATTCATTTAGTTCCCGATCCTCTTGCCACGAAAGCAATTCGCTTCGCGGCAGCTGCGACGGATTGCCCGGCCAGTCGTTATATTTGCCACAAAAATCAGTAACGAGGAAAACGGTGACCTTGAAATTGAATTCGCTGAGCACTGGAAAGGCCTCTGTGTAAAAATTCCGAAAGCCGTCATCGAAAGTCAGAACAACTGGTTTAACCGGCAAAAGGGTTTCACTTTTCAGCATCGCGACAAGCTCGCGGAGCGTCATCGCAACATAACCGGCGTCGCTCAGATACTTCATTTGCCTTCGGAAAATATCCGGGGCGGTCGAGATTACCGAGCCGCTGTTATCAATCGAATGGTACGTGATAATCGGAACTTTCAAATCTCACGCCGCCACGTTTGCTTGCGAACCCGAATTGTTAATCCCGGCACTCATATCTTATCTACGAAACTGAATTGTGCAGGAGGCGCGAGAATTAGTACCCCCCTGTTGAACAACTTGTTCTCTACGAACCAACTCTAATTTCTTTTCCCGACGCTCCTTGATTGATCGGATCAGATCCAGATATTGATCCAGATGCGGCTCTTCGTTCCAATATTTTAAATAAGCACGATGCCCATTTTCACCTAATTCGTTTCGAAGAGCGGCGTCCGACGCAATTCTCCGCATCGATTCCAAAAGGTCATCCTCGGTCCTGTAAATGAAACCGCCGTTGCTGTCATCGATAACCTCCGGCAGTGCTCCAAGATCGTTTACGATCGCCGGCGTCTTATGTGAAAAGGCTTCGATGATGATGATACCGAAGGTTTCGTAGCAAATAGACGGAACGATCACTGCAAGTGCTGACCGATAGACATCGGCAAGGTCATCCTGGCTTAGCCTTCCGAGAAACTCGATGTTTGGACAATCTTTGGCTTGGGCCTCCAAGGTCTCGCGATAAGTGCCGTCGCCGGCAATAAGCAGGTCGTATTCCGGCTTTTTTTTGAAAAATTCAATCAAATTGTGAACGCCCTTTATATATTCGAGGCGTCCTACGAAAAGGAAGTAAGGCCGTTGCCGCTGTTGTGGTTTCAAAGCACCATTGTTTTCAGAAGGCTTCGGCAGAAAATACGGAAGATGTCTGATAGGGATGTCCAGACCCATCTCGATATGTTTTTTTATCGTAAATCTGCTTGGTGATAGAAAACAATCGATGTGTTTCAGCATCCGATCCATAAGGCCGGTCTGGCGCCAAAGCTGAGGCGGCCGCTTTCCGGCAAGCTGACACAAAGTACAGCTCTTTTTTGTGCAGACCTCGCGGTTGAATTTCCAAAGAACGTGCATTGGGCAGACAAGCCAGTGTTCGTGAGCCGTGTATAGCTTGATCGCCGATCCGTAGCTCAACGCCTTGNNTAGTCGTTCTCTTCCAGAGCCGTTTTGAGCTTGCCCTTAAAAAACGGCACACCCGTTTGCTGCGTGAGCAGAGGCGAGAGCATTCCTTTGCCGCTTTTAAGCGGATGCACTTTTACAAGTTCATGATTAGGAAAATCCCCGGTCGGATGCTTTCCGTTCATCATAAGGAACGAGTCTTCACAATAAAAGACATCGACCGAGTGCCCGCGCCGAGCGAGTTCATTCGACAAACGATAGATATGCATGCCGTCGCCGCCAAAATTGTAAGGCGGATAAAAGGTTGAGACCATGCAGAATCTGAGAGGCTTTTCCATCAAAAACTGTTTAGTGTCCAGCTAGTTCGTTGAAGATCGACAGCGTGTCTTCAGCCGCTTGTTTCCAAAGAAACTTTTGAGACCTTTCTAGTCCGTCAGCTTTCATTTGCAGTCTCATCGATTCATCAGAGAGAACTTCGCGTATCATTCCGGCCATCTCGTCTGATTTCGTGGGATCGAAAAAACGGCCGACCGGCCCGAGGACTTCAGGCAGCGAGCCGGTGTTGCTTGCCGCAACCGGGGTCCCGCAAGCCATCGCTTCAATTGCCGGCAGCCCGAATCCTTCTTCCAGCGAAGGGAAAACAAGAAGCGAGGCAGCGTTGTAAAGGTAAGCCAGGTCTTCATCCGGAATGAAGCCGGTGAATATTACTTTATCTCTCAGTCCAAGGTCAGTCACCTGCACTTTCAGCCTCGGATATGCCGAGAAGAACGGATCGTCCTTGTAATCACCGACCAAAACTAGCTTGAGCGAATTATTCGGTTCCAAATCGATGATTAGCTTGAACGCATCAATAAGCGTGTTTNNCTTTAAATTTTTATGCGGGCTAATCCCCCCAACATACAGCAGAAATCTCTCGTCGAGTCCCAAGCCGAAGTCGGCCAGCGTGGAAACGAAACCGTTATTTGCCGGAAGCACCTTAAATACGGGGCGAGCGGCCTCGGAGATGATACGTAAACTTGATTCGGGCAATTGGAAGTATTCGATTATCTCCTTTTTCGAATATTCCGATACCGTGGCGATCAGATCCGCCTGTCTAATTGCCATTTTCTGCTTCAATTTCCAAAAGAACTTCGATTTCGCATTTGGAAAAATGAGTTCCGGATGATGATCCGCAATTACGTCATGAAGAGTTAGTAAGATCTTGGTTCGATTTAGGACAGGAAAATNNTCAACCCGATGTTTCAACACCTCCCGGCTCATCGCCCAGAGGTCCTTTAACGAACGGCGCCCATCGGCCGAAGCCGCTTTTACCTGAGAAAATTCAGTTTTTGCTACTATTTTCTTGACCCCGGACGGTATGTTGTCAAGATCGGTAGTTTCGCTGTCGATAAAAAAGAGATATTCGTTGGACTCGTCGATTTCTATTAGAGCTTCAAGAAGCTCCCGAGTAAAGCGTCCAAAGCCTCTTTTATTACCCCAACAGCAGGCATCAACTCCAATTTGCATAAGTACTTAAAGCGCCATGACAAAAGGTCGGTTGCCTTTGAGTTAACGGCAAGATTGATTTACGAATTATTTTTTGACGTAGAGAGTTGCAAGAAAACAAACCGAACGGCTACCGGGAAATCATAGCATAGTTTGCTATTAAGAGGTCTTGAAACAAAGCTATCAACGCGAAACTTGCGATCGCAAAGATATCACCCAGTTATATATCCACGCAACGAAAAGACCGCTAGCGTATCCAATTACAAATGCGTATGCTGCACCGATTAAACTTCCCGTAAATGTCACTGAGTAGCCAATTAAGAACTGATCGAGTAACCCCATATGCGGGCCCACCTCCTCGCCTCCCTTAAGAACCAGCCAGTTCGTCGCAAGAAAAATCATAAGAGCGCCGATCGTTGCCAGGACAAATCCCAAAATATGACCGTTTAGCCGCACGACCGCCTGGCGTATGATCTCTTCTTCCGAAATATTCGGTTTGTGTTCGGAATAATCCGTCTGCTGCGGATACGACGAATCAACGTGGTCATGTGTCGGCATTGTTCTATGCAATTCGCTTAGGTACTAATGGCTGAGTTGAACCTAAAAGAGTAAGATCACGTTCGTCCTGCTCTTTCATTTCTTCATGATACTCATTATCCACATTTACACCCCATACGTCATAGTTGGCTCCAAGAATATTTTTGACGGAAAGCATGGCAGTGAGCATCGAATGATCTTGATTATTGTATTTATGCATGCCGTTTCTTCCGACAAGATATAAGTTTGGCATTCCCGCCAAAAACTCGCGGATCGTGTCAACAGCCTCGACGTATACACCGTCATAAACAGGGTAAGCCTTCGGCATTCTTACCACCGCGCCGTCTTCGATGTCATTCGGATCGACCAGTCCGAGAATGCCAAGCTCCTTCGAGCCAAGATCGATCAGGTCCTTATCGGCCATTGTCCACAAACCGTCGCCCTCGAAACAGAAGTACTCCAAACCTAAACAAGTCTTATTCGGGTCTGGGACCATGTTTGGGCTCCAATTCTTGAAGTTCTGAATTCTGCCGACCTTTACATCAGAGTCGTGAATGTATATCCAGTTGTCCTTAAAGAGGTCGGCTTTGTTGACTATCAGCGATACAGTCAGAAAGTCTCTGTAGCCGAGCTTATCCGCAGCCTCCTGCACTTCTTGCGGAGGTGCCGGTTCCATTTTTCTAACCAATTCCTGGATAGGCATGCTGCTGATAAAATCGGTTCCGGAAACCTGTTCCTTTTCGCCATCAACCTCGATTTCCAGAGCAGTCACTTTTCCCTGTTTCCAAAGGATCTTTTCGACGCTCGATTTCATTTTCAGATCGCTTTCTCGCTTCTGAATCTCCTCGGCGACCATTTCCCACATCATCCCGGGTCCTTTTTCCGGATAGTCGAAGGCATCGATCAGAGTTTTGATAACCTCCCCTTTTTGTTTAACTTGGCTTGCTAACAAGGCATTCCTAATTGTCGCGATGAGCGATAGCCCTTTGATCCGTTGGGCGGCCCAGTCAGCCGAGATCTCGCTGCACGGCATTCCCCATACTTTCTCTGTGTAAGTCTTAAAGAAGGTGTTGTAAAGCCGCTTTCCAAAACGATTGCTTATCCAGTCCTCAAAGGATATCTCTGTTTTTGTTGGAAACATCTGGGCTTTGGCGTAACTGGCAACCATCATGATGCAGTTCCACAAACCTAAACCGAGAAGAGCGTTAGTGGCCTTTAGGGGGTAAAAGAAGAATTTCTTATTGTAATAAATGCGCGAAAGACGCGAACGCCGAAGGAACCGTTTTTCGCCGAGTACCTCGCGCCACATATCGTCCACAGCTTTTACCTTCGTAAAAAACCGGTGACCGCCGATATCGAAGAGATATCCTTTGTAGTTGACGGTGCGGGAAATGCCGCCGACTACATCATCCTTTTCCAGGACAACCGACGGTACACCTTCTTTGCAAAGCTGATACGCAGCAGTTAGACCGGCAGGGCCGGCTCCGATGATCACAACTTTCTTCTGTCTTTTGTCGTGCATTCGATCGGCCAGCCGCATTCTATGGGTTATCAAGATAGTCGTTGACTGCTGACATGCTGCCTTTTAGCTTCAGAACGTGCATGTAGATCGTGACCACAAAGTTTCGGACAATTGCTATCAGCCACCCGATAACAAATCCGGCGATAAGGCCGTAAATCATGCCGACCAGACTGCCGCTAAAGGAAACTTCATAACCAATAAAAAATTGGCCTAAAAGCGCCAGATTGGGTCCGATCACGTCCCCGCCCTTGTAGAGCAGAAAATTGGTTGCCAAAAAGATCATCAGGCCGAATAGCAGCCCTATTGAGATGCCAAGTGCTTTACCGTCCAATTTCGCGAGAGATTGGACAATAAGCTCTTCGGTTGCGTCAGAAATCTGCTTCTGGCTCGTCGAATCTAGATCTGTTGCCATTCAAATTGCCTCCACCGTAAGGGGTAAGTTACGTTTCTAAAATTTGTTTCGGTGCTCTTAATCGCCTTCCACTGGTTCTTTTTTCTCGTCCTATTTCTATCGGGTTTTCGAAGCGCGGAAACTCTGTGGTATGACAGTGATCTTGTATACCGATTACCCATTTGGGAAGTCTCAAATTGAGACGATTCAAATAAAACTCTAATCAGGATCCAACTAATTTAGCTTCAGCGAGTTCATCCAGGTTTCGGCATCGCCCCCGGCAATATCAACCCCCCGCTTTATCGAAAGCACGCCCTACAAATCGCAATCGGCTTCGGCCTTCAGTTCCGGAACTCAATACACTGAAACTACCTAGACCGCCTGTCGCACACGCAATGATCGCGTCATCGGGTAAAATCTCTACGTTTGGATATCATTAAAGTTAGCCTTATTAGAACAAAACCGAATCGAATAAAGAGACAATCTTTGTTAGGGAAAATATACCGCTTTATGCACGGGTTTGGGATATTTGTGCCTGACTTATGGTTCAAATGATTGATCTGCTAGCATATCTCCTATTCTTAAGCATCGATTCGCCGCTACCAAGTATCGTTAATGATTGCAACAGTTGATAAAGATTTGAGGGCAACCGATCCGGATGCCCTTCTTTCTTTAAGAGTGCTCAACATTTATTGTTAAATCCGCGGATTCTCTTTCGTTCTCGGCTCCGATCATTCAACAAGCCGCCTTCTTCATAAAAGCTCAGGAACTCCATGGACTAGTGCTCTGCCGCCTCACAAACCTATCTTACTAACTCGGTTAAGACCGTTCTTGATGACTTTAACAAAATATGTCTTTTTTCTAGTTTTCTTAACACTGTGAGTTTGTATCGAGTCCATTTGCTTTAAGTTGCCGTATGGATTTAAGCGATGAAGAGACAATGGGCAGCGATTATTTTGCGATTTACGTTCACGTTTCATTAGCGGTACAAGGGGAGTCATCAAATGTTTGAATCAAGAATGCACGACAATGCGAGTTACGAAAACTCGTGGGTAACCATGAGCAAGCCCGAGATCGGCGCTCCCATCTCGATACGGCATTTTGACCGTAAGGTCCGCAAACGGTTTGCCGCCGTGCAGCCAGTCTTAAATCTTCGACCGAAGATCGTACTTTATTCACACGACACGTTCGGTCTGGGCAACATACGGCGCACTCTCCTGCTAGCACAAAACCTCATAGATCAGTATCCGGACGCATCGATTCTCATTATTACAGGTTCGCCTGTCATTCACTCTTTCCGACTGCCTGTGGGAGTTGACTACATAAAGCTTCCCTCGCTTGACCGCGTCAGCGCCGAAAAGTATGAACCGCTCTCGCTTGCCAACNNGCGGCAATTGTCGGGCAGATAATCACGGGTTTCGCTCCTGATCTGCTGATTGTGGACAAACGCGCAGCCGGTATCAACAGCGAATTGCTCGAGGCTTTGAAAACATTAAAACGGAACGATCACAAAACGAAGATCATTCTCGGATTGCGTGACATCCTTGATGCCCCGGAACGCACGACTCGAGTGCTGCGTGAAAACGGCAGTTTTGACATCATCGAACAGTTCTATGACGAAGTCTGGATCTACGGCTNNAGGCCAAGGAATACGATTTCCCAGCCAGCATTCGCCAAAAAACTCATTATTGCGGGTACCTGAAAAGACCGGTCGCGAAAACCAGCCAGGGGGACGGCGACCTTCGAGTCCTGGTGACAACCGGCGGTGGTGGAGACGGCTCGCGAATGATCGAAACTTATCTTGAGAGTCTGATATTACTTGCCGCCGAACTACCGGTGTCCTCGACCGTTGTTTTCGGCCCGCAGATCGAAGTTGGCAGACGTGGTGAATTGCTGGAGCGGTTCGGCAAGTTGCCAAAGGTTAAATTTTCTGATTTTGAAACGGACCTGACCCAACTTTACGCGGACGCCGACGTGGTGGTTTCGATGGCCGGCTACAACACTGTGTGCGAACTGCTTTCGCACAATAAACGCGCCGTTCTCGTCCCGCGTTCCGAACCTGTTCTTGAACAATTAATACGGGCCAGGCTGCTTGCCGATCACGGCTTTTTTCAGAATATAGAGCCGAACGAACTGAATCCTCAAACAATGAAGGACAAAATCGTCGCCGCGCTCAAAACGACTTCGATCAAGAGGCATTTGATGGATCTGGACGGATTGCCCTGCATAAACGAACGCGTCCGCGGCTTACTGATGGAGGACATATGCGAAGTGGTATGAATACAGCAA
>DLHV01000156.1 GCA_002483395.1 Chloracidobacterium sp. UBA7659
AGGAGGGGAGTTGGCGGTTCTGCACGAAAAAACAAGCTGCCCGAAAACTCAGTTTCCAGACAGCAAGTCTCAGAGGACATTAATGATGGTGTGCGGGATTAGTTCACGGTTCGGCGGTAAAGTCCAACTCAGCGAGGTCGTCGCTTAGATTTATCACCCTCACCGGGTCCGCGAAGCGGTAACGCTTTGAGCCGGCCACGAGAATATAGGTTTGCCCGGCGGGAATATTCTCGAATCTGTAATAGCCGAACGGGTTAGTCAGCGCGTAAACCGGGTCGGCGAGGGTGCCGCCGTACAGCATGAGCCGGACGTTGGCGATCCCACGACCGGACGAATTCAAGGCACGCCCGCTGATCATCGCGTCGGCCGCCGTCGGCGCTCCGGTTTCGATGGCCAACGTCCAACTGTCAATCGTACCGACATCGGCGGCGGAGTCGTCATCGACATACAAGCTCCACGTGCCGTTTGGGTTCGACCCGTTGAACGAAGACAATGTGTTCGGATAAGGCCCGACGGGTGCGGGTGCGGCGAAATTAGCGTTATGTGAGGCGCTTCCGCCGTTGTTGGTGCCGTCAGCAGTCGGCTGATAGGTCGTGCTATCGAAGATGGCGTTGTTCGGCAGCGCGTTCGCGGCCGTATCATCAAAAACAAGGTTGACGTTGACCGCGTCGAAGCCGCCGCCGTTGTCGGTCGTCAGGCGGACGGCCGTGCCCGTCGGGCCTACGAGCAGCATGCCTACGTCATCCAGAAATGTATGGTTGAAATTATCAAGCCGAACCGAAACCTTTGTGATGTTTCCTGTAAAGCCGGCTGCATTTATGGTCGAAGGATATGGGTTTGCGACGGCATTGTCATTGATGGTGATCGCGCCTCCGCTCGTGAAAACGCCGCCGGTCGTTATCGAAAGCGTCCATCCGTTGGCGAAGCTTCCAGTGTTCGTCAACGTGTCGTCGTCAACGTACAAACTCCACGTGCCGTTCGCACCCGTGCCAATAAAATCGGCCAAATTCAGCGAATAGGGACCTGCCGGAGCCGGGGCGGGAAAATTGGCGGCGTGCAGGTTGCCGTCACCGGCCGCGCCACTTAGGCCGGCCGTCGGTTTGGATATGGCGTTTGAAAGAACCGTACTGTCCGGGAGGTTGCCGGCCGCCCGGTCGTCGATTGGAATATTGATCGGGGAAACCACGGCGGAAGTGCCTCCGACATCGGTCATAAGCCTCACCTTTTGGCCGGCCGGGCCGACCAACAGTACTCCAACGTCATCGGGAAGGCTATGCGTGAACCCGTTCAGCGTAACAACAACCTTTGTGATCCGGCCGGACACGCCCGAAACATTTATGGTGGAGGGATATGCCGGCACGGCCGGGCCATTGTCGGCGATGTTGATCGTAGCCGGATTTACAAAGGTCGATGTCTGGGCGAACGTCCGGGCGGACAAAACGGAAATTGTGAAAATCGCTAACGCAGCAAAAGCGATCGGTTTTCTGAACGAGAAAGCGCTCCTGACCGCGATCTTTGCGCGGAGGCAATTGAGAGTTTTCATATTTCCAAGCTCAACTTATTCGAGGGGGTTTCTTTTGGGAGTTTAGCCGTGGAAGATTGTAGCGCGATGGGAGGAGGCCATAAACATCATAACAAACTTCAGCGGCGGGGGCAATAATTTCTTTTAGGTAAGTTTTGAGGTTGAAACCCGTCGAAGGAGCAGCCGCATCAGCGCGGCTCTCTAAGTAAATTTGCGTCTAACGGGCTGACAGTTGAAGTCGGACGTTTGCTAATTCCAAACGGTCGCGAACGTCGGCTGTCTCTTCTATCGAACCGGTGGCCACCGCAGCCAACGCCTTCTCGGCAGCTTCCTTTTCTGTCCGAGCGGCTTCGACGTCGATATCGGATGAGCTTTCGGCCGTGTCGGTCATAACCGAGACAGTGTCCGAGCTGACCTCAACAAATCCGCCGGCGACAGCAAGCTTCTCGGTCACGCCTTTATTGGTAAAGGTGAGTATGCCGGGCTTTAGCGCCGAAATGAGCGGTGCGTGCTTCGGCAATATGCCCGCTTCGCCCGTCAATGTGGGAACGGTTACCGTATCGACGGTTTCGTCAACAACGCGCTTTTCGGGAGTCACTATTTCTAATTTCAACATAAATTGGAACGCGGACACTCTTGTCCGCATGAGTGCGAAGCACGAACAATCTTCCGCCGCAAACGGCGGTGCGGACAAGAGTGTCCGCGCTCCTTCCTACGCAGATGCGGCCATCTTCTTGGCTTTCTCTCTCGCCTGTTCGATTGTTCCGACCATATAAAACGACTGTTCGGGCATGTCATCGCACTTCCCTTCGAGGATTTCTCGGAAACCCTTGATCGTATCTTCGACCTTGACGTACTCGCCCTTCAAGCCGGTGAACTGCTCACCGACCGTGAACGGCTGCGAGAAGAAACGCTGGATCTTGCGGGCACGAGCAACGGTAAGTTTGTCGTCCTCGCTCAATTCATCGAGGCCGAGAATAGCGATGATGTCCTGAAGGTCCTTGTAACGCTGGAGGATCTTTTTGACCGACTGTGCCGTGTTGTAATGTTCTTCGCCGACGATCATCGGATCGAGAATACGGGAGTTCGACGCGAGCGGATCGACCGCAGGGTAAATACCAAGTTCGACGATCTGACGCGACAAAGCAGTCACAGCGTCGAGGTGGGCAAAGGTCGTTGCCGGAGCCGGATCGGTATAATCGTCTGCCGGCACGTAAACGGCCTGGATCGACGTGATAGCACC
>DLHV01000193.1:0-3459 GCA_002483395.1 Chloracidobacterium sp. UBA7659
AAAAAGGTGGCGACGCAGTTCTATGACCAATTAGGGCGAGTGCGCCTCGCTAAAACTCTCGAAGACGCCGCAACCCAATCCGCCACAAACGAAACAGACGGGATAAAGGTGCAGACGCGTTACGCGACGACTTACAGCAGCCCAAACGGCTATACATATCAGCTAATTTCGAATCCGTATCGGGCAACGACTTCATCGGGAGCATCCGGCGAGCCGACAATGGGCTGGACACGCTCGAAAACAATAAATACCGGCAGGCATTCCGAAGTCGAAACGTTTTCAGGAGCAACACTGCCGCAGCCGTTTCTCACGTCGGGTTATAACACAAATTCGACGGGTGTCGTACAAACGGATATCGACGCAAACGCTACGACTGTAACCGATCAAGCCGGAAAACTGCGCCGTTCGATAACAAATGGTATAGGCCAATTGATTCGTGTCGATGAACCAAACTCAAGCAACCAATTAGGGTCTGTAGGTAGTCCAAATCAGGCGACGAATTATAGTTATGACACGCTTGGTAAAATGGTTCGAGTCCAACAAGGCGATCAAAACCGTTATTTTTTGTACGACAGCCTCGGACGGACTCTGCGGATTCGCCAACCGGAACAGGAAGTCAACACCGCACTGAATACTTCGGGCAATCCAGACAACAATAGCTGGACCGGCGGATTTACTTACGATAACAACGGCAATGTTCTGACGGCCACGGATGCCGAGGGTACGACGATCACGAACACTTACGATGCGTTAAATCGTGCTCTTACGAGAACGTATTCTGACGGGACGCCGACCGTTACGAATTATTACGACGGTGCGGGCTTAGGTTCTGTTCCAAATTATTCAAAAGGCAAACTTACAAAGGTAAGCAATAGCATTTCGGAATCGAAATATACCTCCTTCGACCCGCTAGGCAGATTACTCGAGAGCCAGCAGCTCACGGATGGGCAGACTTACACTTCTGGCTACCAATACAATCTGTCCGGTGCGTTGATTCAGGAAACCTACCCAAGCGGACGCATAGTCAAAAATGAACTTGACCCCAGTGGTGACCTTGCTCGAATTTTTGGAAATCGCAACTCGACCGCAACAGAACAAACATACGCCACGTCCTTTTCTTATGCTCCCGATGGCAAAATCGAAAAGCTAAAGCTTGGAAACGGGCTGTGGGAAAGCGCGAAATTCAACAATCGATTGCAAGTCACCGAACTTGCCATCGGTCATTCGGTTGGCGACGGAACACTTGGAAAGCTTACTTATTCTTACGGTGAACTCGGAACAGACGGAACAACGGTGGATGGCACAAAAAACACCGGGAATATCGCAAAGCAAACAATGACTTTCAGCGGGTTGGCTAATCCGTTCGTTCAAGCATACAAGTATGACGCTCTTGACAGAATTACCGAGGCAAAGGAAACGGTAAACGGAACCCAAACATGGAAGCAGACGTACGATTATGACCGATACGGAAATAGAAACAGTTTTTATTGNNCAAAAAGGTCGGAACTCAGGAATTGACTATGGATAACCTGACTCTTCCGACTGTTGATGCTAATTCCAACAGATTCGCGGCGAGTCAGGGCTATTTATACGACAAAAATGGAAATCTGATAGCCGATCCCGCCAACAGCGGACGTACGTTCATTTTCAACGGCGATAACAAGCAAACCGAGGTCAAAAACGCGAGCAATGTCACGATTGGCAGCTATTCTTACGACGGCAACGGAAAGCGAGTAAAAAAGGTANNACGATCTTTGTCTACGATGGCACGGGCAAACTCGTTGCCGAATATTCGACTGCCACGCCGCCATCAAATCCAACAATAAATTACACGGTGACGGACCAGCTTGGTTCGCCAAGAATTATCACGGACGCCTTTGGTGATGTTGTTTCGCGGCGTGACTTCATGCCGTTCGGTGAAGAATTGGCACCTGACACAACATTTCGAACTGCCGCTATGAAATATGGCACCGGAGATAATGTTCGTCAAAAATTCACCGGCTATGAGCGTGACGATGAAACAGGACTGGACTTTGCCGAGGCTCGCTACTACTACAACAACCACGGCAGATTTACCGCAGTTGACCCATTGTTAGCGTCTGGAAAGAGTGCAAACCCGCAGACATTTAACAGGTACGCCTACGTAATGAACCGGCCTTTGTTGTTAACGGACGAGACAGGTTTGCAATCTGGGCGGAAACCAGAAAAAGAGGATGACAAGGTTATTAAGGTTTATACAACTGACCCAAAAATACTCAGCGTTAAAACTAACTACCTTGATAAAACGATCTATAATGACGTTCCAGTCGGCGGACGGTTTGAAATTACCTATACATACATTGTAAATGCGGGGACCGATGGCAAGAAACCGGAAGATATGGCCAGTATAGAACCTGCCCCTGCCAGAGATTCGAAAGGAAATATCGACGAAAGCAAATCACCCAGAGGAACTTTAGCAGATTCGCAAAACCTTGAGAAAACAAAGGTGGAGTCTGAGGTGACGCCGAATGGCAAAGACGAAGGCTTCAAGGTTACTAAAACCGAGACTTTTGTTGTGAAGGATATACCGGAACGGAGGGGACGGGACTTTAACACGGCAATAAATTATCAGGTAGTACTTCGTGATCCGACCGGAGAAGTAAGGCGTGTGGTTACGACTGATAGAAAAAACCTTGATCTCGCTATATCAATAAGTAACGCGCCGCGAAAGAAAACAAAGGAGGAAGAGGAATGAAAATTATTATTTTTCTGTTACTACTATTCGCAATGGCTCCAATTTCTAAGGGTCAGGACATCTATATCGAGAACATAGAAGTCTCAAATAAGTATAATTCAACGTATATCCTCAGTTACGCCAACCTATTTCTATATAAGGTGGAATATGTTGACAAAGAAAAAATAGAACGCGTCTTGAACGAACTGAAATTGAGTGGTTTGTTTAAAGAAATAAAATGGAGCTTGGTAAAAACTAAAGGCCAAAAATCGTATCTTCTCAAAATAAAACCAAAAAACAAAACTAATTATCAAGACATAGTAATCGATGAAGTCGTTTTGGATGGTTTTCCTGAAATTGACAAGGGTATTTTCCTAGATAACCTGAAAAAGGAGGGTGTTTTGTTGAAATCTACCTGGGTGAGTCACTCATTCAGAAATTTGTTGACGAAGATTCGAAATGCTTTACGGGATTCATCGAATTTTGGTCAAGACAGAGATAGTCTGGAAGTGCCGTGGGTGACTATTAGGAAAAGTTCTTCAGCCGGCATAAAACTGATCGTTCACAAAGATGCCCCTTCGTTTACGTTAAAATAAAAGAGACATAACGTCGAAATTATGAAAGCATTTAGAAAATGATTTGTCCGCTCCGATCTTGAAACTGTCGGCGACGGTATAAAGGTCGAAACGCGGTATCAAACCGGCAATCCGAACAGTTATCAGATAACTTCCAACCCTTTCCGTGCC
>DLHV01000193.1:3472-4643 GCA_002483395.1 Chloracidobacterium sp. UBA7659
ACGGGCAGGAAACAGGAAGTTGAAACGTTCTCGGGAGCCTCACTTCCCGCTCCGTGGGGGACGAACGCGGCCTCAACCGGCAAAGTTGTGACCGATATCGACGCGAACGCAACAATCGTTACAGATCAGGCAAGCAAAGTTCGCCGTTCGATAACAAACGGTCTGGGCCAACTCATCAGGGTCGACGAACCTACAAGTGCAGGGCTCGGTGACGTTGGCAGTCCGAATCAGCCTACGGCTTATACCTACGACACCTTAAATAACCTGACAACCGTCACTCAAGCCGGAAGCGGAACTGAGCAATGCGGACCCGGGGCGGAACATGCTCACAGACGCGAACATTTACATACAGCAGTCTTTCTCGATTACTGACCGCCGCGAACCCCGAAAGCGGTACAATAAATTATGTCTATGATTCGAATGGCAATCTTACGAGTAAGGTAGATGCCCGTTCGATCACTACGGCGTATAGCTACGATGCGCTGAATCGCGTCACGCAGAGAAGTTATTCCGGTGAATCCGGTTACACGACGCCGACCGTCACTTACACGTACGACGACAAGACAAATGCGAAAGGAAAGCTTACAAAAGTAAGTTCGTCTGTTTCTACAACCGAATACACTAGCTTTGACATCTTAGGTAGAGTGACGGCAAGCAAACAGACCACGGACGGAGTAACTTACGGAAACGGCACGACCGACAGTCCGATGACCTACGCCTATAATCTCGGAGGTGCGATGATCGAGCAGCAATATCCGTCAGGCCGAAAGGTGCAGAATGTACTTGACGCCACCGGTGATCTCGAAATGGTCAAGAGCCGTAAGAACGCCAACAGCGGCTATTGGGCTTACGCGAACAACTTTACCTACAACGCTGCCGGCGCGGTGACCGCGATGCGGTTCGGCAATGGAACATGGGAATCGACCGCTTTCAATTCCCGATTGCAGCCGACGCAGATTGCACTTGGGGTTACGCAGGGTGCGACCGGATTGCTGAAGCTCGATTACACTTACGGCACAACTGCGAACAACGGGAATGTTCAATCGCAAAAGATCACTGTCACCGGAACCGGCGGTTTCACGGCGGTTCAGAATTACACATACGACAGTTTGAACCGGCTGGCCGCAGCGGACGAGAAGCCAGACGGATGGGCCGACTGCACGAGCGATCC
>DLHV01000048.1 GCA_002483395.1 Chloracidobacterium sp. UBA7659
TATTTCTCGATCTCAAAGAGCACCGGACAATGAGCCCCCCGGCCCTTTTTCTCCATTTCATCGTTGCAAGCGGACAAATGATTGGCGAGAGTTTTCCGGAAAGCTTTCATTTTCCGGATCTGATCGTCCATTTCAACAAGTTTTCGACGCAACAGATCTCTCACCTGTCGGCATTCTTCCGCGCCGCCGGTCTTGAGGAGGCCTTTTATTTCATCAAGCGAAAACCCGAGTTCCTGGGCCTGTTTTATGAACCTTATTTGCTCGATGGCCTTCGACGAAAAAACGCGATAACCTCCGCTCGTGCGCGGGGCTTTCGGAAGCAGTTTTTGCCGTTCGTAGAAGCGCACCGTGTCAACGGTTACACCCGATCCGGCGGCAATTTCACCGATTTGCAATGAAGAATTTCCCATACTTATCGATTCTATACCCTTGAGTTAAGTCCAGAGTCAAGCGAAATCTTTTCCATTCGTGGAATAATTAATTCCGTCTCGGTCTTATCTCAGCTAGACTTGCTTATTCGTTTTCTGTCGGATCGAATTATCGATTAACACAACTTAACTTTGCATACTATTATGGCCTGGATAAAAACAATCTCCTTTAAGGCGGCGGACAAAAAGTTACGCGAGGCCTTACGCGGGCAACGCGCGTACTATCCGCCCGAGTATTCGAAGCCGACCAGCGAGAACGAAGAATCGATCATCACGACCCACACGCTGATCCCGGACGCGCTTTTTCACGCGTTTTCTACCTTCGGCTCGCTAATGTCGCCTGATTTACCCCTTTCGCGAAAGGATCACGAGATGATCGCAACGGTTGTGTCGATTAAGAACAATTGCGATTACTGACTGAAAGCACACGCAGAGTTGCTGCGTCGGGTTACATCGGATAATGAACTGGCGGAAGGAATTCTGCGGGACTATAGGACTGCACCGATCTCAGAAAAGGAAATGGCGATGTTGGATTATGCGGTCCAATTGACGGTTGATGCGGTCAAGATCACGCCGAAGGACCATGAGAAATTGCGGTCTTTCGGTTACGACGATACCGCAATGCTGCAAATCACGCTTATCGCGTCGTGGTTTAATTACATCAATCGCGTCGCTGATTCGCTCGGAATCGGCAGACAAGATGAATAGTCTCACCGCGGGTCGTTTACAATTGAACTTAAAGACTGACTCGAGCACTTTCTAAAGTGAATCGACACGCCAAAACTGGTGTATTAGTAGTCAATGAACCTGTCGGATTACCGATACGGCCCTTACCGATACAAAATCGAACAATATCTCCCACCCGTCTAAGCAGAGCCTATTTCCTCCGCTTGTATTGAATTTTCCAATTAGTCTTCCAGGTTTTCCCTTGGTCATCAGAGCGTTCCCAATTCCATTCAATGGAGTCAGCTTGGATATTGGAGAAAATCTTCCTTTGTCTAATTGTCTTATTTCCTTCTATAAATTCACGCCCAAGCATCATTTTCGCGTCCTTGAATTCGCCCACAAAATCCAGATATTCGCCGCCGCTATCAACCCATGTCTGCTTCCATTTTCCGTTTTTTGCGTCAAACACTGAAAGGCTCTTACCCGAATATGGATTTGCGCCGCTCGTGCTGAAATTTTCCTCAATCACGCAACCGCCCAGGATCTTATGGATGATATTCGCACCGCTCTGTTTGCTTCCCTTCACATCGGTCCATTCCAAATCCCAGGTTCCGAGCCAAAAANNTGCTTCGCTTGTTCACTCGAGCAAAGTTTTTGTTGAATTTGAGCAAGTATCGTCATCGTTGCGACAAGGCTCAGAACGGTGACGAAGAATATTTTTTTCATTGATCCTTCTCCATAGAGTTTAGTCTATGCACAATAATATCAAGCGGTGCTCTTTTGAAGCGCCAATTACGAAACCTATGAGGAGCCAACCGGAGAAATTCGGACCGATTCAGTGACAAAAGAAGTATTCTCACCTGTCACTTTTGCCATTATCGAGTACGGCACCGTTCGGAATCTTCATTCGTGATTCGTCAAACTTCGCTGCGAGCGAGATATCATAGGCAATGTGGCGTCCGGCGTTGTGATTTGTCGGGTCGAATGTATCGTATTTTTCCGGGAAAGTAAGGCCATCAACGGTTCTGTAAGTGTAAATAATATGGGTATAAGGTCCGAGCGATTTTTCTGTTTTTGGCAATCCGATAAGATCAAGAAACACTCCGTTGGTAATATTGTAAGCAATGCCTTTGAGTAAGTGCGTTTCCGGATGAATGTACAAAGTATAGTATTGGTGTGGTGAGTTCTTACTCTCCTTTTTAAAGGTCATTTTTACAACCTCGTAGAGCATGGCCTCGCTGCCCAGTTTGGCTTTCGGCAGTTCTTCTAAGATAGCGTCGCTTTTCTGGGTCAGCCAAGGCATCGCCAAGATGTGATAAATTGCGTTGACGTTAACGCTTGGTGGATTGTCAAGTTTCNNTCCAGTTTTGGGTCCAGGTCTTCGTGCCGTCATTGGCCAAAGTCCCGTCAAACGCCGGCCAATCGTGATAAGTTCGCTCGGTTTTGATCTCTGTGGTTTCGCGGCTGACCCAAAATTCAGTCGCCAAAGGCTCTCCAAAAACCAAGATATGCGTAAAAGCGAGAGTCGGCGAACCTTTCCATTTCTG
>DLHV01000184.1:0-2229 GCA_002483395.1 Chloracidobacterium sp. UBA7659
GTTTATCCGATCATTCCGATTCAACTCGGTTTTATCGGCGGACGAACGGCGGCGGCACAGGCAGAAGATGGTGAAGTCAGCTCAAAATTCAACTCTAAGGGATTCAAGTTATCAGTTCTTTTTGTCACAGGAATGAGCATTGTTTACGCAATTCTCGGAGCGTTTGCGAGTTTAACCGGAACACTTTTCGGTTCGTGGGCTTCGAGTCCGTGGACATACATCGTCGTCGGCAACGTAATACTTATCTTGGCACTTTCAATGTTCGATGTTTTTCAGATCCAAGCCCCGCAGTTTTTGATGAAGCTAAACCCGGCAAAGAAAGGCAACGGATATGTATCCGCAATTTTGGTCGGAGCGGTTTCCGGGCTAGTTGTCGGGCCATGCACGGCACCGGCTTTGGGAGCGACGCTGGCATATGTCGGAACACAGGGAAGCGTAGTTTTTGGCACCGTCGTGTTGTTTGTATTCGCGATGGGAATGGGAACGCTGATGATCGTGTTGGGAACATTCAGCGGTGCAATGTCGATGCTGCCGCGTTCCGGTGGCTGGATGGTCAAAGTTAAGACGGCCTTTGGGATCGTCATGTTAATTATCGCCCAATACCTGTTTGTTCAGGCAGGCATGAGATTTATTTGAGGTGAATCATGAAATGTATATCGTGCTCTCCGTGCATAATCAGTAAACTAGCAATAGTCTTGGCGCTCGTTGTCGGTTATTTCGCCGGATGCGGTGTTTCAACCGAGCAGAAGCCGGTAATATCTGGAAGCACTCAAACGCAGGACGCAAAACGCGGAACCGCGATCGGTGATATCGCTCCCGAATTCGATCTTGCGAAAGTTGACGGTGGAAATGTCTCGTTCAAAGAACTTGACGGCAAACCTGCGGTTCTCGTCTTTTGGACTGCATGGTGTCCGGTCTGCAAAGAAGAAGCACCGCACATCAACCAACTGGCCGCCGAGTTCGAGCCGAAGGGCGTGAAGGTCATTGGTATCAACATCGGCGAAAGCGATGCCCGCGTTGCCGAGGGAATCAAAGATTTCGGCATCAAATACACGGTCGTCCGCGACAAAGACACGTCGGTTTCCAAAAACTACAAAGTCGTTGGAACACCGACCGTCGTATTCCTTGACAAAAAAGGAGCGGTCCAATATTTCGGGAACGAGGTCCCGAAAGATTATCCCGAACGTCTAAACAAGATCATCGGAAGCTAACACTGATCCGCTCCCTGAATGGGAGCAATGACGGTCATTTGTCCCTTTCAGGGACAGGATTATCGGGGCGTCGTTGTCGTCGGGATTCTCCCGACGCTATTGCCTTTGTCCCTCTCAGGGACGGCACTATTGCATAATCCGGGTTGAAACTTATGAAGCGTATAAACGAAGAATCGACAATAACCTGCCCTGAATGCGGTCATAAACAGATCGAAACGATGCCGACGGATTCGTGTCAGTTTTTCTATGAATGCGGGTACTGCGGCACGATCTTGCGGCCTAAACAGGGCGACTGCTGTGTGTTTTGCAGTTACGGAGATACCAAATGTCCGCCTTTACAGTTGGCCGGTAAAGCCGGTGTAATATAGATCTTGTTCGGCTATTCGTGCAGTTCGCCAAGAAACACCACGGGGTCGAATGAGATATTAACTTGTTTGACGACTCCTCCGCTTGAATCAAGTATCCATACGGTGGGAAATCCCGAAACATCATTCTTCTCTAAGAATCTTTGGCCCTCGTCGCTCTCGTATTCGAGCCGGGTAAAAATGAATCGGTCGTTAATTGCCTTCTTGACTTTGCCGTCGGAAAACACGGTATTGTCCAGTTTCCGGCAGCTCGAACACCAGATAGCGGAAATATCCAAAAGCACGAGTTTATTCTCGGCCTTTGCGCGAACCAATGCATCCGCAAGCGGAACACTCACCAGACCGGTTTGGGCAAGAGCCTGCCGTCCCCAATAACTCTGAAGCTCGATATTGCCAAAATAAAGCGCCAAACCCAACAGTCCGTAAAACAGTACGGAACCGATTTTTGTTGATAATATTTTCTTCATATCTCATCGGCATTATTCTCAACTAATGTTACTTTATTCCTGCATCTTCCAAATTTTCCGGTCGGTGCATAATAAAGTCTATGGCATACAACGAACAATTGGCGGACAGAACGCGCGAGATCATCTCCCGAACGCACAGCGATGTCGAGGAAAAAAAGATGTTCGGCGGCCTGTGTTTTATGGTTG
>DLHV01000184.1:2245-2829 GCA_002483395.1 Chloracidobacterium sp. UBA7659
CGCGATCAACGACGAAGTGATGGAAATGAACGGCGTCGGCCCGATGGATTTTACAAAACGCGTGATGAAGGGCTTCGCGTTTGTCGAGATCGACGTCTTGAAAACTGACGAAGAATTGGAATATTGGGTCGGCCTGGCCCTGGAATTCAACAAGACGGCAAAACCGTCGAAAAAACGAAAACGTTGATAGCCGCTCATCGCAGCCTTTCATGCTGAATGAGCACGGCAATGGGATTACTTATAATTGTTGGGAGAAAACATAATGCCATTACCAAATATTTTTACGAAAGAAGTAACTGACCAAATGATCGCTCGGATCAACAAATTGACTCCGGATTCGCAGGGAGAATGGGGCAAAATGGACGTTTCTCGAATGCTTGCCCATTGCTGCGTGACCTATGAAATGGTCTATGAACCCGACAAGCACCCAAAGCCAAACCCGATTATGCGCCTGATTTTGAAACTGTTTGTAAAAAAGGTGGTCACCGGCGAAAAGCCTTTCAAAAAGAACAGCCCGACCGCTCCGCAATTTATCATGAAATCCGACAAGGATTTCGATGTCGAACGCTCGCGGCTGGTCGCAT
>DLHV01000063.1 GCA_002483395.1 Chloracidobacterium sp. UBA7659
GTTTCTGGTTTCCGGCTTCCTGCCCGTTATAAATCATCGGCATTCCTTCGCCTATGACCGACAAAACCATCGCCGCCTGTAAGCCTTTTCCGAATAGTTCGAATTCCGTTCCTTCCCAGGCGTTTTTGTCGTGATTGCTAACGCCAACCATGCGAATGGCATTTTTTGGAAATGAGCTTTCATTCCACGAATAGTAAACAAAAAGTCCGCCCAAATCTTTGGCTTTGCCTTGCGCGATCTGCTCCATCTTTTCGTACCATGTCCAGGCGTATGTCATGTCAAAAGCCCATTCGTGCAGATCTCTCGATTCCCATTCAGCGAGCATAAAAACGGGTTTGATTTGGTCCATTTCTTTCCGCGCGTTGTTCCAAAAATCTACCGGAACAAACCCCGCGACGTCGCAGCGGTAACCGTCAATATCGGCTTCGCGGACCCAATACTTCATCGCATCGGTCATATATTTGCGCAGCTCAGGACTGTTGTAATTTAGATTGATAATGTCGGACCAGTCCCACCAGGGAGTCGGGCGGAAATCGCCCTTCCAGTCTTTGTCGTACCAATCGGGATGTTCGCTTTGCAGTTTGTTGTCCCAGGCCGTGTGGTTAGCAACCCAGTCGAGAATGACATGCAAGCCGAGCTTGTGAGCCTCGCCGACAAAATGCTTAAGATCGCCGAGGGTGCCGAATTCAGGATTGACGNNTTAGTAATCCTTCACCGAGTACGGGCTGCCAAGCGTGCCCTTGCGGTTCTTTACACCGATCTCATGCACCGGCATCAGCCAGATAATGTCGGCGCCGAGCTGCTTTATCCGAGCCAGATGTTTTTCCGCCGCCCGGAAAGTTCCTTCTTTCGTAAATTGCCGCGTGTTGATCTGGTACATCACTGCATTTTTTGCCCATTCTNNTGACGTACGGAACCGGTTGATATGGATTCTGCCCGAGGCCGATTGTTGCGGAAACCGAAAAAAATGCAATTAAGATTAATAACGTATTCGTCTTCATAATTCCGTTCAGATCCTGTTTGCTGTAGATTCGCCTGACTGGAGGGCAAGCATGTGCTCAGGAAAGCAGGATGCTTGCGCTCCAGCCCGAGAAATTTATTGTCAAAAAAAAGGAGAAGTTCCGGTTGGAAATNNCTCTTAATTCGGAACGGAGGATTCGCGTTCCGGTTTAGTCATCCCAACTTGCTGATTTAGAAATTAAATCTAAAGGCAAATTGGAGGTTGCGCTGTAGGTCGTTGCCAAAGAACGCCGTAGAGTTGCTCTTGCCGATATTGGCGGCGTTGCTCCAAGTTGTTCCATTGAAAGTTCCTAAACCAGAATCAGGATTTCCGAGATTGACCGTATTGAAAAGGTTCACAACCTCAAGCCTGAATTCGATATTCATCGTTTCGTTTATAAGGAACTTCTTTAGTAACGAAGCGTCCGTTCTCCAGTATCCGGGACCATCCAGGAAATTGCGTGGTAAATTTCCGAAGGTTCCCGCTGCAGCCGGCCTGAATACGCTTGTGTCAATGGAGCCATTCACGCCGGGAGTGTATTTGATGTCTCCGTTAACATTTGGACGGCAATGCCCTGTGTCATATCCACAGTTATATTCGACATTGAAGTGGAAGCCACTTTGAATAGTGGTGTTGGAATTGATCTGCCATCCGCCAATGAAAGCGTTTGCCACGGAGCCAATGCCGCCCAGGAATTTCTTGCCTTTGCCAATCGGAAGTTCAAAAAGCTGCGATAAAACAAAGTTATGCGTTCTTTCAAAATCGGCCCGTCCATAATTGACGCTTGGGTCGATATTGAAGTAGCTGCCGCTATGATTCTTCGCTCTTTGCAGCGTGTAATGCGTTAAGAAAGAGAAGCCATTGGAAAATCGTTTCGTCAACTTCAACTGCATTGAGTTGTAGTTGTTCTTGGCCCCATATCCCTGATAGAGGAAAATATCCTGCGACCAGCCGAACTGATTGAAAAAAGGACGACGCTGATTAGTCGATAACGTGCCAAAGCCCACTAAGGTCGGCTGGTTCACATTCAGTTCAGGATTGTCGCCAACAAAAACATTAGTACCGCGGTTACCTACATAGGCAGCCTCGAACGAATAGTTTTTCATTAATTCCCACTGAAAGGTGATGTTATATGCATCAACTGTTGGCACTGTTTGCTTGTCGGCCAAAGCTCGAACCGAAATTCCATCAGGAAGGAAGAAACTCCCGCTTGATGGAATTGAGGTGTTGTTTACACATCCGCCAACAGGGCAAGCATTTGCTCGGGTTGTTATGCCGAATAACCCACTCGGAGCTGGCGGTCCGCTAGCTAAGGTAAAGACCCGTGATGTTTGTGTCGGGGCATTGAGGTTTTGACGCGCCAAAACCGGAAGGTTTTGGGTTACGGTGTGTCCGAAAATTGTTCCGAATACACCGGTATCAAAACTACGTCCAAAGCCGCCGCGAATAACCATCGTATCGTTGATCTGATAAGCTACACCGATACGCGGGGCGAAATTAACTTTGTTCTTAATGTTGCCTTGCAGGTTGAAATCACCTACACCTGCAACATCAATTTGGCCTGTTTCAAGATTCGGAAATCCACCATTGCCAGCTGCATTTAGCTTCTGCGGATTGAAAACATCGGCTCGCAGACCTAACGCAAGTGTCAATTTTGGTGTAGCTTTCCAAGTATCCTGGCCGTAATAGAAATGTCTCCACTGGCTTTCGCGTGCATCTGTGGAACTGCTTACGTAGCGAGTAAATCCGGTCACATCTCCGACTAGGAAAGTCGCAAGGCCGCTACCGGTGTTTTGAACCGGATTACCCCCTACAACTTGCGCCGTACGGTTGCGGGAGAAGCTAAGCTCTCCTGAACGGTGAGAATCGCTGGGAACTCGCAAGTTGAACGCTCTCCGTACGTCAACCCCGAATTTAAGGGTGTGATTGCCTGCAATCTTCGTCAAGTTGGTTACCACCTGGTACTGTTTTTCGTCTTGATCAAGCGGACAGTTGCAGCGATTAACGCCCAAACCTGAACCGAAATTAAGATCGCGGCTGGTAGTGGCGGTATTGATACCTC
>DLHV01000147.1:0-19014 GCA_002483395.1 Chloracidobacterium sp. UBA7659
AGGCAAGAGCTGCGTCGGCTTTGAACCATCCGAATATTTTGGTTATTCACGAAGTCGGCGGCGAGGCAAACACACATTATATTGTCAGTGAATTTATCGAAGGCAAAACTTTACGCCGGATTTTAAACGAAAAGTCGCTGACACTCCCGGAAGTTTTGGACATCTCAATTCAAATTGTCAACGCGCTCTGCACCGCTCACGAAGCTAACCTTGTTCACCGTGACATTAAGCCGGAAAATGTGATGCTTCGGACAGANNAGTTCTGGACTTTGGATTGGCAAAATTGATTGAGCAAAAACCGACGGGATTTGAAACATCCTCTGCCGGACAAAACCAAACCGCAGACGGCATTATTCTGGGAACAGTCAATTATATGTCCCCTGAACAAGCAAGAGGCGAAAAGATTGATTCCTGTTCCGATATTTTCAGTTTCGGTATTGTTTTGTATGAAATGCTGACCGGACAACATCCTTTCAGAGGCGAGACTATTAATCACACGATTATTGCCNNTTAGAAAAAGAGCCGCCCCCGCTTTCAACATTTATCAGGCATTTTCCTGCCGAAATTGAAAGGGTTATCAAAAAATGTTTAGAGAAAAATTTATCTGAACGATACGGTTCGACCAAAGATTTGTTGGCTGACTTGAGGTCAATCGAAAAAAGGCTGGAATTTGAAGCCGAACTCGAACGTAGTTCCTCCCCAAACCAAAAGAAGGATGCCGAAACACAAAGTATTAAAGTCGAAACTGAAATAGAAATTTCAAACCTAATCCCGAATAATTTGTCAGAAAATTTCTCTCTAATCGTCGGGCGGAAAAAGGAAATTTCCGAAATCAAAAAATTGCTGCGGCAGTCCGACATCCGGCTTGTCACATTGACAGGAATCGGCGGTGTGGGAAAAACCCGACTTGCCAAATCGGTTGCCAACGATTTACTGCTTGATTTTCCCGACGGCGTATTTTTTGTCGAATTGGCGGCAATTACAAACCCGGAACTTATTGCTTCCGCAATTGCTCAACCGCTGGGAGTTCAGGAGGCAGGCAATAAACCACTTCCAAAAATCTTAAAAGACTATCTCACGGATAAAAAAGTTTTGCTTATCGTTAATAATTTCGAGCAGGTAACAGATGCCGCGCCGCAAATCGGAGAACTACTTAACGATTCCAATCTTAAAATCCTGATTACCAGCCGCACACTTTTACATTTGAGCGCGGAAATCGAATTTATCGTTCCGTCGCTCGCCGTTCCTTCGGAAATCCGTGAATTTTCGACTGAAGAACTGGCGGATTTTGAAGCAATCAAACTATTTGTCCGAAGAGCGCAAAAAGCAAAACCCGCTTTTACCTTGACAGAAGAAAATTCAGAAAGCGTGGCGAATATTTGTGCTCGTTTGGACGGTTTTNNATTCTAACTCCGCAAGCAATTCTCACTAAACTCGAAAATCGTCTCCAACTTTTGACGGGCGGAGCGCGTGATTTGCCGGAACGACAGCAAACGATGCGCGGCGCGATTGATTGGAGTTACAGTCTGCTGAACGAAGATGAAAAATCATTGTTTTGCCGATTAGCCGTTTTTGCCGGAGGTTTTACCTTTGAAGCGGCGGAAACTGTTTGCGGGAACAACGAACCGGAAGTAGATTTTCTTGACTTGCTTACTTCCTTGATAGATAAAAGTTTGCTGGTTACAAAAGACCAAGCCGCAAGCGGCGAAACACGCTTTCGGATGTTGGAAGTTGTCCGCGAATACGCGCTTGAATCGTTAGAAAAAGGCAATCAAGCAAATGAAATGCGTTGCCGTCACGCCGAATATTTTCTTGAATTGGCAGAAAAAGCTGAACCGCAATTACAGACTTCTCAGTCAGCGGAATGGCTTTCCCGTCTGGAAGAAGAACACGATAATTTGCGAGCCGTTTTAAGCTGGTCATTTGAAAATGAGCCGCAAATTGCTGCCCGTCTTGCCGGTTCGCTTCGTCTGCTTTGGAATCTTCACGGACATTTAACGGAAGGTCGCAATTGGTTAGAAAAGGCTTTGGATTGTAAAACCGATATTTCCCCGGATACAAGATGGAAAATTTTATTAGGTGTCGGACTGATAGCAAATCTTCAAGGTGATTTTGAATCCGGGCAAAAGTTTCTGGAAAAATGCAGAGAAACGGCGATTTTAGCAAACGATCGGCAGAAGGCTGCTTTATCAGGTAAGTTTTTAAGCTGGACTTTACGCGAACTGGGAAATCACAGCGAGGCGAAAATCCTGATAGAAGAAAGTTTAGCCATCGGCAGAGAGTTAAATGATAAAGAAATAATCGCCCAATGCCTCCTTTCCCTTGGGGAAATCGAACGGTCTAAAGATAATTATCAGGAATCTCGCGGATTTTATGAGGAATCTCTCGAATTTTTCCAACAACTTGATAAGAAAAACGGCATTGTCATTTCCTTAATCAATTTAGGCGCAGTCACCTATCTGCAAAACGATTTCCAAAAGTCGCGCTCTTATTATCAAAAAGCCNNCCTTGGAACTCAGTCAGAAACTTGGTTATAAAATGGTTTTGTCATATTGCTTCGATGGATTTGCTGCCTTAAATTTCAAACAAACTAAATTGGAAAATGCCGTTAAACTATCCGCTGCCGCCGAAAAATTACGCGAATCAATCGGATTTGTCATTGAAAAAGAAGAACGCCGTTTTCGTGATGCATATCTGACCGAACTCAAAAACAAAATGGACGGAGCCGATTTCCCCAAATTTTATGAGCAAGGAAGAAAACTCAAACTCGATGAGGCGGTTGCTTTAATCTCAAATCGGCAACCTTAATTTCAATTCTCTTTGACCTCTCAAAAATAAAACACAAAAAATTTTCAAAAAAAAACGGACGTTTTTCTTATCAATGACGCACTTGTAAATAGAGCCGATTTTTTCGGTCGAGAAAAGTTTTAGGACGGAGAGTAGAAAAATTGAAGGTGAATTTTATGAAAAATCCAATTACAACATTTTTTGAATGGGAAGAACGCAGATGGAAAACTCAAGGAATTAAGAACTGGGAACGCCAAAGAGCAAAAGGAAAGTGGGATTTCGTCTTAAAAATAGGTTTGTTGTGGAGCTTATTAACGATTGCGGGAATTACGCTGTTTGAGTATTTACTGGATGGCAGAATCAGAGTTGAAATCCTTTGGTTTAAAGTCCTTCTATTTATTAGTTTGGGCAATGTTTTCGGCTTGATTCAATGGCGTATCGGCGAGAGAAAGTATCAAAAGCATCTGAGAGGAGAGTTGTGAAAAAAAACGGACGATTTTTTCACCAATGACGCACTTATTAAATAGAGGCATAAATAGCCGGAGATTTTGAGACAGATTCAAAAAGAGGATTAAAGAAAATGAAAAAACTAAATGTATTAATTTTAACTGCGTTATTTTTAGTGACAGGAACTATTTCAGCCCAATCGCTGAAACCGGAAAAGCCTTATCCGATGCAAGAGGGGATAAACAAAGGAACTTCGGATAGTCTGGTTGGCACACATTATTGGTATTTTTACGCAACTCCCGGAAGCAATAAATTGACAGTGCGGTTTAAGACCCCCACGACTCTTTATGGCTCGCAGATGAACAATAATGTTTTAACAATTACGCTCACTGACGAGAAAAAGACCTGGCGAACGACCAAAACCGTCAGCACAAACAAAAACTCATCAGAAGCAACCTTCTCGGCGGATAAAGTTAAGACAAAGATGAAAATAATCGTCAGTGTTGCCCCGCCAAATCAGAACCTAATCCGAATGGGCGGCGACTATGAAATCGAAGCAACCGGAGACACAGAGTTTGATTCGGTAAAGAATACAGTTGAGCCGATTATCCGCACCTATGAATCGAAAGTAAATTCTTATGGCACGACCAAATTCCTTACTGATGGAACAATCGAAGCCTCTGACGGCTCTCAGGGTAAATGGAAAGTGTTTGACGCTGAAAATCGAATTTATACGGTCACCATCGAAAACTTTCGTTTTTCGCTTCAGTATCTTCCCGGATACGGACTCGTAAGACCGGATTCGCCTGACATCATAGTTTTTCAGGAACTACGCCGCTGATGGTGCGAGACAAATTATTCGTCAAGATAAGAAGTTTTTGAGGCAAAATAATAAAATTAGTTCTGTGAGGATGGATATTTTATATCTCATTTCTAACAGAACTTTTTTGTTTGATGTTGCCGATTTGGAGAGTTTGAAATTGATGTGAAATGCAAAAGCAAAGCAAGTTAGGCTAGGATTTTAATAGTTCCAATTGGTAGGCAATAAACACCTAAACGGCAACTTGGTCTTGTGCTTTTTGTGTCTTTTTGTGGCAAAATCTTTTCTTATGAGCGAAAAACAGTTTACCGGAAAATCAGCAATCGTGACGGGCGGGACTCGCGGAATCGGCAAAGCGATTGTGTTGGAATTGGCAAAACGCGGCTGCAACGTGGCGTTTAATTACGCCAAAAGTGCAGACGAAGCCGAAAAACTAAAAGCTGAAATCGAAGCGTTGGGCGTAAAAGCCTTTGCCAAACAATGCGACGTGGCAAGCACGGAAAGTTCGGCGGAATTTGTCAAAGAAACAACCGCAGAATTCGGGACGATAAATTTTTTAATCAACAACGCCGGAATTACCCGCGATACGCTGATTTTGCGGATGAAGGAAGACGATTGGGATGCGGTGATTGACACCAATTTGAAAGGCGCGTGGAACTTTTCCAAAGCCGTTTTGCGCCCAATGATGAAAAACGAAAATGGCGGCGTAATCTTGAATATTTCTTCAATTAGCGGTGTCGTCGGGATGTTGGGTCAGTCAAATTATTCCGCCTCGAAAGCGGGAATGATTGGTTTGACAAAATCTTTGGCGAAAGAAGTTGCGAGTCGGAAAATTAACGTCAATGCGCTTGCTCTCGGACTAATCGAAACTGAAATGGCTTCGGAAATGAATGCTGATTACCGCGAAAAAATCTTATCGCAAATTCCGCTCGGACGCTTAGGAAACGTGCAGGAAATCGCCGAAATCGTCTGCTTTTTATGCTCCGATTCAGCCCGTTACATCACTGGACAAGTCATTTCACCAAACGGCGGTTTAGCAATGTAAGGGATGAGGGATGAATAAATTCTTCCTCAACTTCCTCAACTTCCCTAACNNTCCAAAATCCGAAATCCAAAATCTAAAATCAATATGACTTTTGAATATCAAAACGAAAAGGAAAATCAGCCGGAAGTTGTCGAACAAACTGAAGGGGTTCAAAGGGCAACGCCGATTTTTCCGTTGTATTCGGCGATTTTGATTGCCGCTTTGATTGCAGTTTCACTTGTCCAATTTTTCGTTGATGGATTAGACGGGCTTTTATACGGTGGGGAAAAATCTATTGTGTTGGCTGGTTTTGTCAAGCCGCTTTTTGCAGATGGGCAGTATTGGCGGATTTTGACGGGCGCGGTTTTGCACGGCGGAATTATTCATCTTGGGTTTAATTGTTACGCGCTTTACGTCCTTGGCAGGCTTATCGAAGCTCTTTCAAACCGCTGGCATTTACCGATTATTTTTCTACTTTCGGCAATCGGCGGCGGGATTTTGAGCCTTATTTTCTTTCCCGAAAGCGCGGCGGTTGGAGCATCGGGCGGAATCGTCGGATTTCTCGGATATTTGACGGTTTACGGTTATAAACGGCGAAAATTATTGCCCGAAGGTTTTTTTAAAAATATGCTGTTTAATATCGGATTCATTGGTTTTATCGGTATATTTGTGATTCCGAATGTTGATAATTTCGAACACCTCGGCGGGTTGGTTGTCGGTTTGCTTTACGGATCTTTCCAAATTCCAAGTGATTTATACAAAGACCCGCGCGAGGGTGGTAAAACCGCTGAAATAGTGGGCAAAATTGCTTTGGGAATTTATATCGCCGTCTGTCTTTTTAGTATTTTAGTATTGTTCGGAATTATTCAAATTACAATTCCTTCCGAGTATTTAGCTCCTTAAACTATGCCTAGAGTCAGAGTTCATCAGCACGTCAATCCGCTTGCCCCGTATTTTCGTTTTACACCCCAACCAATTGAGATTGAAAAAAAATTCGCCAATCCCGATTTACCGCTTCTGCTAGATATTGGTTGTGCGCGAGGGCGATTTTTGCTGAAAATGGCGGGGATTGACCAAGCACAAAATTTTCTTGGTATTGAGATTCGTGAGCCGCTCGTGATTGAGGGAAATCGGCTCGCGCAGGAAGCTGATTTAACCAATCTNNATTTGCAATGCGATGCTTAATCTCGATAGATTATTAGCGAATTTGCCGAAAGGGATTTTGCGAAACGTCACGATTCAATTCCCCGATCCTTGGTTTAAGAAAAAACACGCTAAACGGCGGATGGTTAATCGTCAGTTAGTTGAAACGGTGGTTAGTCATTTAGCCGAAACCGGAAAGATTTTTGTGCAAACGGATATAGAATTTTTAGCAGACGAAATGTTTGAATTATTTCGAGAGAATGAAAATTTAAAAGAAGTCGAAATTAACGAAAATCCTTTCCCTGTTAAAACTGAAAGAGAGAAAGCGGTTGAGGAAAAAGATTTGCCTGTTTATCGGCGGATTTTTGAAAAGATGGTTAATTGTTAATCGTAAATGGTTAATTGCTTTCGTCAGCCAACAAATCCAATTAACCATTTACGAATTATTTAATCTCGACATCAAACGGCAGCATCATAATCGCATCGNNCGCGACTTAACTGCTCGTAAATCGAAGCGAAACGGAGCGCACGCTGCATCTCCTTGGGCATTGCGTTGATTAAAACTTCCTGTTGTTGTTTGGCTTTCATCTCGCTGTCGTCGCTGCTGTTGAAAAGAGTTTCCAAAAATGGGCGCGGGGCAGGGAGAACTACTCGTCTGACATCTTGATCTGCCGGAAGATTGGCTAATTGTTTGGCGATTTCGATGNNCCTGTGTTCCCGTCCAGACGTGACCTTGACCGATTGAGTCAATTTCTTCGACTGTTTTGCCGCGACCTTTGGCGACCTTCGGAATAAAATTATCGTAATAAACCGTGTGTGCCGATTCTTCCATTTTCTTGCGCTCTTCGGGAGTCCATTTTTCCGACTCGCGCAATAGTCCCGCATTTTTACCACGCAACAAATATTCGTTGGTAACTCCGNNATATTCATTTTGCCCGTGAACATCCCGATTGAGCCGGTCAAAGTGTTCGGCTCAGCAACGATTTTATCGGCGTTACAAGAAATATAATAACCGCCCGAAGCCGCATAATCGCTCATCGAAACAACGACAGGTTTCTTTTTCGCCTTGGCATTTTCAATCGCGTGCCACATCAAATCCGAAGCCAGAGCCGAACCGCCCGGAGAGTCAACCCGCAAAATAATAGCCTTGATTGAGTCATCTTTTACCGCATCGTTGATAGCGTCCACAACCGTGTCCGAACCCGTTGTTTGCGTGCCGCCGAAAGTTCCATCGTTTGAACGCCCGCCCGTGATTGCGCCCGAAGCGTAGATAATTGCGACTGTCTGACCGTTATTTAATCCAAGCGAATCCGCCCGGATTTCACGATAGCTGCTGTTACTAATGGTGCGAANNGTAACCGAGTTGTTTTTTCAGTTCTTCATCAACCTGATCACGATACAATGTGCCGTCAATTAAGCCTAATTCTTTGGCTTTCGGTCCGCTGTATGGAGCATTATCAATAATTGCTTTGACATCTTCGGGAGTTTTTTTGCGTGAATCTGCAATCATTTGGGCATAACGATTGTAGTAGCTGTCCAAAATTGAATTCATTACTTCGCGGTGTCCTTCGCCCATTTCCTTGCGGGTATATTGGTCGGGTGCATTTTTGTATTTAGGACCGATTTGAATGAATTCCGGCTCAACCCCGATTTTATCCAGCGTCCCGCGATAAAACATCACATTAGCGGCAAAACCATTGATATAAAGGTCGACCGAGGGTGGTAGAAAAATCTTATCGGCGGCGGTGGAAATNNTAAGATCGCGTTGACGACCTCTTTTTGGCCCTCGCCCATCTCTTTTTTTGTGTATTGATCGGGCGCGTTCTTGTATTTCGGGCCGATCTGAATCACGTCCGTTTCAATTCCGAGCTTGTCGAGAGCGCCTTTATAAAACATCGCCTCGGCGGCAAAACCGTTTATATAGAGGTCGCCGGAGGGCGGTAGAAAAATTTTCTCGGCGGCGGTCGCAATATAATATTCCTTGTTCGAGCCGATTTCCATATAGGCATAAATCGGTTTGCCGGATTGTTTGAAATCAATTATCGCATCACGCAATTCGTCTGCCTTGCCCCAGCCGATTTGCGGGAAACTGACATCGAGCAAAACCGCGCTNNAAAATTTATATCAAAAAAAACGCCGCCGATGCGTTTGTCGACCTTTGCCTTGCGGAGCTGGGTCAATAAGCCGGTAAACGATTGCGTTTGTCCGATGCCGACGGCTTTGGCGAATGGGTCCTCAGGTATGTAGTCCGGAAGCGAGCCAGAAATATTCAAAACCAATACGCTGTTTTCCGCTACGCTTGGGCGGCCCATCGAATTTGCCAAAAAAGCAATGCCGATCACCGCGACCAAAAAAAGTACGAATAAGACCGCGCCGCCGATTAAAAGTATCTTTGCTGTTTTTGAAGTTGCCATTGAATTAAATTCTTGGAATAGCCTGTTAAAATTAACCACTCACTATTACGCTGAAATCAAAAAAAGGTTTATTGATAACGCAATATGTGCGGTTCGTCACAAGGCTGGTAAGTTAGGATTGCCCAACCCCATAAGACAAACGGCGGATCAAGCCCAATTTTCGTTCGCCGGTTTAATTACTTCGCAAACGATTAAATTCACCGCACCGCGGGCCTTTGGCCTTACCTCGATCAATTTCAAACCTGACTTTACTGCTAATTTCGCTGTATCGCGATTGAAGTGATCTTCTATCAATCTAACCGTAAGCACGCTGAAAACATCGAAGAAATACCCTACTGGGTTCGGCGGACGTACGTGTTCGAGTAGTATCAGCCGTCCACCCGGTTTAATAACCCGATTCAATTCGGCAAAGGCCAACTCTGGATCCGGGATGGAACAGAAAACCAGTGTCGCAAATGCCGCATCGAATTCGTTTTCACCGAATGGCAAAGATTGTGCGTCGGCTTGAACGAGCAAATTCGAATTTACCTTCTTTTTAGCTATCTCGATCATTTTGGAAGAGATCTCGCTCGAAACGGCGCGTTTACATTTAGGATAAAACTGAAAATTCGCTCCGGTCCCAGCACCCAATTCGAGGATTGACGCGTTCCTGGGCAAAAGCGCAAGCGTTTCGGCGCGCCATTTCGAGAGGAACCGGCGTTCGAATGGTGCGAATGCTGCATCATAGAATTTTGCGAGCTTGTCGTAAATCATAGCCAACATTTTAACCCAGAGACGCAGAGACGCTGAGAAAGCAAAGTAATTAAGCCGGGTTATGGCAGTCATTTCGTTTTCAGTAAGTTAGGACTTATAATTCATTCTCAAAAACTCCCCGTCTTCGGCGTCTCTGCGGTTCAAATAGATTTATGGCTAAAAAGGGTTCAATTTTAATTTGCGACGACGAAGAGATCATGCGCGAAGTGCTCGAAACGATTCTATCGAGCGCCGGGTATCGCGTCGATCTTGCGAAAACTGGTGAAGAAGCGNNATATATTCGCAGAAAACGTTCGACGTTGTCCTGATGGATGTTTCGATGCCAGGCATGGGCGGGCTGACGGCGCTTGAAGAATTGATCAAGCTCGACCCTGAGGCGGTAGTGTTGATGATCACTGCCTTCGCTACATTCGATACGGCGATCTCGGCTTGGGAAAAAGGCGCGAATGGTGTAATCCGCAAACCTTTCCAAAACGAACAGATCCTTGCTTTTGTCGCCAAAGGAATTAAGAAGCGCCGTAAGGAAGAGGAACGGCAGACCTTGCGGCACGTAATGACGCGATCGGTCAAACGCGATGCGATCGTCGGTCGGTCCGAGAAGATGGAAGAGATATTCCGGCTTGTCGACCGCGTCGCTCCGGCTCGTTCCACGGCTCTGATCACCGGCGAGAGCGGTACCGGAAAAGAGCTTCTCGCGAGAGCGATACATGAGGCCAGTCCGAGAACGGACAACCCGTTCGTCGTTGTAAACTGCTCAAACATTCCGTCCGAGCTGCTTGAATCCGAGCTCTTTGGCCACACAAAAGGAGCATTTACCGGTGCCGTTGCTGCGAAAAAGGGGCTGTTCGAAGTTGCGGATACAGGATCGATATTCCTTGACGAGATAGGAGACCTGCGGCCCGAAACGCAGGTTCGCTTGCTTCGCGTAATCCAGGAACGCGAATTTACACCGATCGGCGAGACCACTCCGTCAAAGGTCGATGTCCGCATCATCGCCGCAACCAACGTCGATCTCAAGGACGCGGTAAAGACCGGAACCTTCCGCGAAGACCTCTATTACAGGCTGTCCGTGGTTCCGATCGAGCTGCCGTCGCTTCGCCAGCGGCCGGAAGACATTCTGCCGCTTACCAAGCACTTCATCAAAAAATACAACGAAGAAAATCAGCGCGAAATCTCCGAACAAGTTTCGCCCGAAGTCCTTTCACTGCTGGAAAACTATTACTATCCCGGCAATGTCCGCGAGCTTGAGAATATCATCGAGCGCGCGGTCGTAATTGCCGCAACAGATGAGATCACCGTCGAATGCCTTCGCCCCGAAGTACGCGATCCCAGCCTCGCATTCGAAATGATAAAACGCACCGAAGGCATGTCCGGCGACATCGACATTGCACGTGGCGTCAACTTCTATGACGAGGTAAAAAGGTTCGAGATCGACCTCATCCGCCGCGCCCTTGAACAGACCGGCGGCCACCAATCCCGCGCCGCAAGATTGCTCGGTCTGAACGCGACAACATTGAATTCGAAGATCAAAACTTACAATATCCACACCCGCTCTTAAACTGCTCTACAAACGCCAACTGCAATGGTAATTTATCCAAATAATTGAACTAAAATTCTAAAAGTTCCATAAAACTCTCAACTCGACGCCGGGAGAATTTTAAATCGCTTCCCCCAAAGACGGATTTCCCGTGTTAAATCAACCCTTTAGGTGATAACGACCGGATTTAGGCAATTGTGGTATCAATATTGCGTACAAATGATTTCCGACAGATTCTTGTCCCGAATATTGATTACAAATCGATCGTCAGGTTAGTTAGGTTCCGTGTGTTGAGCGCTCAGTTTAGGTTGAATTGGTCTTGGGTTTGTGTGGCTTACAGTAGGGGGCGATTTCGGCAATAACTAGTATTTATTCTTGCACTTTTAAGTGAATCAAACTTTGGAGGACGAAAATGAGAAAGTTTACGAAAATCTTGATAACCGGTTTTGCGTTGTTACTATGCCAAATGGCTATTCAAGCGCAAACCACCGGTTCGATTTCCGGCACGGTTTCGGATCCGAACGGAGCTGTTGTGGCCGGTGCAAATGTCACATTGAAGAATAATGCGACGGGGGCCGAGCGCAGCACGGTCGCGAAGGACAATGGCACATTCACCTTTACTGCCCTGGAACCGGGCAACTACTCTGTCACGGTTGAAGCATCTGGTTTCAAACGGACCGTGGCTCCAAGCGTCGATGTCACAGTTTCGACACAGGCTCAAGTGACAATTGCGCTCGAAGTCGGACTCGCGGGTGAAACGGTCACGGTCACGGCAGTCCAGGACGTGATCAACAGTTCAAACCCAACGCTTACAAACGTGATCAATACCAGGCAGGTGGTCGATCTTCCCTTGCCAACCAGAAACCCATTGGATTTAGCGGCTTTGCAGGCCGGTATCGCGGTTATCGGTAATGACACACGAGGAGCCTCGGTAGGCGGCCTTCGTCAGACCGCAACTAATGTCACTCAGGATGGCATTAATTCCATGGACAACTTTGTCAAGACCAGTTCGTTTTTTGCGATTAGTTCACCGTCGCTCAATTCAACCGCTGAATTCAGTATCACGACAGGAACTACCGGTTCAGATGCCGGGCGAGGCGTGGCTCAGGTCAATCTTGTTACCAGAGGCGGAAGCAACGATTTTCACGGTGGCCTGTTTTACCTGCATCGCAACGAAGCATTTAATGCCAACACCTTCTTTAGCAATCTGAATGGGACGCCAAGAGCTCTGCTTCGCCAAAACTTCTTTGGTTTTGACATTGGCGGACCGGTTCATTTCCTGGGATTCGGCGAAGGCAAACCGCTTCACTGGGATGGCCGTGACAAAGCATTCTTTTTCTTTTCGTACGAAGGCTTTCGCGAGAATTTTTCGGCAACGCGAAATCGCACGGTGCTGACGCAAGAAGCCCGCAACGGCATATTCCGCTACACGGGAACCAACGGCGCTCTTCAAACGGTTAACTTGCTGGCCATCGGAAACGTCCCCACTCTGAATCCTATTACGATGGGCATCATCAATTCGACACCATTGCCAAACAACACTTTGGTGGGCGACGGGTTTAACACAGCCGGGTATCAGTTTGGCGTGACGGGATCGGATCCGAACGACAAATACGTTGCCCGTTACGACCACCAATTGGTGAAAGACACGCGGGCGGGCTCACACAAATTGGAGTTCGTTTTCAACCGGGCGGTATTTTTGCTTGCACCGGATACTTTCAACGGTATTGAAGCCCCATTCATAGGCGGCACTAATGCTTTCCAGTCTTCGAAGAGATACTTGGTAACGGGGGCATTGGTATCGACATTCGGCAGCTCGATGACAAATGTTTTCCGCTATGGCCGCCAATGGGCCCCGGTTAGTTTTTTGCGTGACTCAACTGCCACTGCTCCGTATATCGCTTTTACAGGGATAACGACCCCTGACAACACATTCCAGTCGCAGGGACGCGAAACTATCGTCGACCAATATACAGACAACTTCTCGCTGTCGAAGGGAAATCACCTATTCCGCTTCGGTGGCGATTATCAGATCATCTTTGCTGACACATTCAACGATGCAGGAATCAACAAAACCATCACTCTGGGAACAAATGCCTCTAACCCTAGTGGCCTTCTATTATCCGAATTTCCGTTCGGGGTCAATGCCAACGTAACCGCGGCGACGGCTGTGTATTCCAATATTGTCGGTAATCTCGCGTCGGCAAGCGCCACTTTCAACGTCACGGACGCCGCCTCTGGATTTGTCGCAGGTGCAACCCGATCAAGGCTCTTCAGGCAACGCGATCTCGCGCTTTACGCCCAGGATCAATGGCGGGTCAAGAGTAACTTTACACTCAATTACGGAGTGCGATGGGAGTTTGAAGGAGTTCCAACGATACCGAATGGCTTGGCCATACAACCTGATCCCTCCACTATCTTTGGCGTTTCAGGCTTTGGGAAACTGTTCAGTCCTACGGCTCCCGCTGGCCCGCCTCCGGGCGTAGCCACTTTGAATTTTGTGAGTGGTGATACGGGGATCCCGCTATACAACGACGATTGGAACAACTTTGCTCCATTCATCGGCTTTGCCTATTCACCCAACTTTAAGAGCGGCTTTTTGCGAGGGCTGTTTGGCTCGGAAGGTAGGAGTTCTATCAGGGCCGGCTACTCGATCAGCTACCTGCACGACGGTTTTACCGTTATCAGCAACGCGATGGGCGTCGGCACGACGAATCCGGGCCTTATCCAAACGGCGGCGAATACAACACCTACAGGTGTGTTGACCGGTGCAGGCGTGCCTCTGGTAACGCCGGTGTTTACGATTCCGCTTACGGACAAACAGAACTTCGACCTCAATCCGGGCAACGGCCTTTGGGCGATCGATCCAAACCTAAAAATTCCGTATGTACATCAATTCTCGTTCGGTGTTGAGCGGGAGATTTTCCCGAATACGGCCATTGAGATTCGTTATTCCGGCAATCGTGCGGAGAAGGTTTGGCGTGCGGTTGACTACAACGAAGTCAATATTTTCGAGAACGGATTCCTGCAGGAGTTTCTGAGGGCGCAGGCAAACCTCGTAGCCCGCGGAGGCACAAACTTCGCTCCAAATGGCGTTGCGGGCCTTCCGGCTTGTGCCACTTGCGTCCCATTGCCGATTTTGTCGACGTTTTTTACCGGGTTGGCGGGGTCCAGCACTAGCGGATTTGCGAGCTCAACCTTCATCAGCAACCTTAACAACAACAACGTCGGCACATTTGCCTCTACGTTGGCCTTTACCAATACCTATAAGGCTAACCGTCAGAGCGCTGCTCTTGGTATTCCGGCCAATTTCTTTGTTGCCAATCCAAATGCCGCCTTTGCACGGCTGCTGACCAACGAGGCGACATCGGACTATAACGCGCTGGAAATCGAGGTTCGCCGCCGCTTTTCAGGCGGCTTGCAGTTCCAGGCGGACTATACGTTCAGCAAGGCATTGGGGAATGCTCCGGGTGCCCAGGGCAACAACCAAAGCGACCTTGTGAGCTTCCGCACACTGCGTGACAAAAGCCTCGACTATATGCGCTCCAGCCAGGACCAGACGCATAGGTTCGTTGCCAATTCCATCTATGAACTTCCGTTCGGCAAAGGGCGTACGTTCTTCAGCGGTGCGAACGGATTTGTCGACAGGCTGATCGGTGGCTGGTCAGTGGGCGGAATAGTAGCCTGGTCAACAAGGCCCCCATGGTTTGTCGCCTCGAACCGAACGACCTTCAACAGCTTCAACGCGGGCAACAACCCGGCTCAACTGTTGGGTATTACCTTCGAGGAGTTTAAGAAGAACCTAGGCGTTTTCAAAACGCCCGCGGGTGTGTTCTTCATCAACCCGAACTTGCTGGTAATCACAACTAACCCGACCACCGGGAGATTTGTAAGTTCGACATTGAAACCCGGCCTCCTCGGTGTTCCCGCACCTGGTACTTTCGGCAACTTCCCGATGAACAGCCTGAATGGNNAACGGCTGCCGATCACCGAGAATGTTCGGCTAGAATTAAAAACGACGTTCATCAACATTCTGAACCGGCCGAATTTCACGTTCGGCACCTTGAACTTTGATTCGACCAGCTTCGGGCAGATCTCCGGCACAAGTGGAGGCGAACGACAAATCCACTTTACCGGCAGTGTGAGGTTTTAGTCCGGTAAATTTACATTTGTTGCGAATCAACTTCCGATAGAAGTAATTTGCCAAATTTTTGCGGCGTTGTCGGGAAACTGGCGACGCCTTTTTATTTTCGTTAGAATAACAAAAAGGGAGGAACGTCCCATGATTTCACATTCGATTTATAACGCCGTACGATTGCTTTTTACAGTTTTCTTGTCGCTTTGTTTTGCGGGTTCCGCGATGGCGCAGATTGTTCCCGGTGAAGCGACGGACTCTGGTTTGGGAGGAAGCAATACTGTCGTTGGAAGCGTTCTTGGTCCCTCGGGGCAACGGATGGAAAGGCGGGTACTGGTTCGACTGACCACGATGACCAGAGGCGACAGAACCGCAATGACCGACGAAAGNNGAAAAAGGAAATTTTTCGTTTCGCGGACTCGTATCGGGGAATTACAGCATCATTATCGACAAGGAGAAAGAGTTTGAGCCCTTCACGTCGGCCTTTGATATTATTCAACTCCGCGGCTCTCCGCCACAGACCTACACTTTGAATGTTCGGCTCACGGCAAAAAAAACGGCCGAGCCCAAACCGGGTGTTGTAAACGCGGATTTTGCGGATGTGCCGAAAGGCGCCTTGGATTTATATAAAAAAGCCGTCGAATTGGCTAAGCTTGGCGATCATAAAGGCGCTATCGAGCAGTTGCGGCTTGCAACCGCCGAGCACCCGGCCTTCATGCTCGCATTCAATGAACTGGGGATCCAGTACCTTCGGTTGAACGAGTTGGAAAAAGCAGACGAATCACTGCTGGCGGCGCTCAAGATCCAACCGGAGGCCTACACCCCGCTCATGAATCGCGGTATTGTGCTTTTTCAAATGAAACGGTTCGCCGAAGCCGAACCGGTGTTGCGAAATGCCCTAAAGGTAAAAGATCAGTCGGCTGTTGGGCATTATTTTCTTGGACAATCGTTGGCAAATCTGGGCCGCTTTGACGAGGCCGAGAAGGAACTCGTTTCCGCTGTAAGCTTGGGAGGCGATGAGATGAAGGAAGCTCACAGATTGTTGGCGATCATTTACAACGTCAAGGGAGACAAGAAACGCGCGGTCGCTGCATTGGAAACGTACCTGCGGTTGGTGCCTAAGACTCCTGATGCCGAGCAACTTCGTCAGGTCATTCTCCAGCTCAAAGGCGTGGCGGCACCGGCACCAGCTACGTCGTCCAACATTAAACCGTCTCCCTAATGCCCGTTTTGTTTTCGATACTTCTGATAATTCTTTTCTTCTTCACCAGCGTTATCGGCGTGGTGACCGGCAGCAATTCGCTGATCACCGTACCGGTGATGTTTCAGTTCGGGATTGACGAAAAGGTGGCGGTGGCGACGAATATGTTTGGGTTGACGTTTATGTCGATCGGAGCGTCGATACCGTTTGTCAGGCAGGGGAAGATCGATTATCGACGGGTTTCGCCGCTGATTGTTTTGACGGCGATAAGCTCGGCGCTTGGGGCGATGCTAGTCGGACTGATAACGAACCAAAGCCTCAAGCTGATAGTTTCAATCGCGATGATTGCGGTGGCTTTGTTTATATTGTTCAAGCGGAATGGGGCACCTGCCGATAAAGTCGTATCGAGCGGGGCATTTGTCATCACTTATATTTTGACTTTTGTACTTGGTATTTACGGCGGCTTGTACAGCGGCGGTTACGTGACGATGCTGACAACGGTTTATGTCGCGTTCTTTGGAATGTCATTCACCGAAGCGGTCGCTTCGACAAAATTGATCAATATATTTTCGTCCTCGATCGCAACGGCCGTGTTTATGTATCAAGGCCTGGTCGATTACAAACTTGGGATAACTCTCGGGATTACGATGTTCATCGGGGCGTATGTTGGTGCTCATTATGCAGCCAAAATGAACGACGTAGTGCTTAAACGGATCTTCCTCGCAGCGGTTTTTTTGCTGGCGATCAAAACACTCTACGATCTATCGGGTGCGTTAACTTGAAGGTGTCGGAGGATTTTCATTGTCCGGTTTTCTGTTTTGCTCGGGCGATTTCGCCGGCGGCGTCGGAACTTTTAGTGGTGTTCCCTTCAATTCCGGCGCAGGTTTCGCTGACGGCGCGGTTAGATTCGCATTTGCCGCGGGTTTTGGCGTTGGCGTAGGCACCGCGGTCGTATTCGCCGGAACCGGGACGAGGATCACGCCGTCGGGCGGCATGAACGGGCTGCCGGTGNNTGGGGTGGAACATAGTTCGGCAACGGAGCTCCCGGAGGCGGTGCACCGGTAGCCCAGGGATTGTAATTGTCGCCGCCGGGCAGCGTTCCCGGAGGCTGGGCCATATTCGAATTGCTGAATTCGCCAGGCATAATGCCCGGCATCGATACCAGAGCTTGTTCTTCGGCGCCTGTCGCGGGGTTGATCGGCTGCACCGGCTGGCCGTTTGCGTCGGGCTGCAACTGCGTTGTTGGATTTGTTTGCTTTNNGACGTTGCGTAGATCAGCGCGACCGCAAGAACAGCTATACCCGCGAAAACCACAAACGCGGTTTTCCAGATATTATTGCCCGACGCAGCTGAAGCTGCAGCCGAAATTTTGTCCAACTCGTCAATGAACTCACCGGCGGTTTGATGGCGTTCGTCCGTATGCTTGGCAAGGGCTTTCCGAATTGCGGCTTCCAGAGCCGCGGGCACATCCGGTCGAAACATACTTAACGGCGGCGGCGGTTCCTCGGCGTGTTTCAGCATCACGTCCATCGGCGTTTCACCCTTGAACGGCACTTCGCCCGCCAGCATTTGATACAAGATTATGCCGAGGCTATAAATGTCTGCACGCCCGTCGATGTTTCTTAAACCGGAAAACTGCTCGGGTGCCAGATACGCGACATTTAAAGTAGACCGCTCTTCCGAACGCCTGCGTCCATCCTCTTCATTCAGCCCAAAGTCAAAGACCTTGACGATCTCGCCCGCTGGCGTGCTCGCCGTCAGAATACTATCCGGAGTCAGGCCACCGTGCACAAATCCTTTTTCTTGTACCGCGGACAATGCCGCGGCGATCTGCCTGGCGATCGCCACCGCCCGGTCGATAGAAAACTGTCCATCCCGGATAATCACCTGCGTCAAAGGCAGACCGTCGAAGCCCTCGTAAACAACATAATACGATTCGTCCTTGTTCGTCCCGAAATCACTGACGGCGAGAATATTGGGATGCGAAAATACGGACGAGCTTCTGGCTTCGGCGGCAAACAGGTCGCGGATATGCTCATCAAACGCCAGGGCGGATGGAAGAATCTTCAACGTAACGGGCTTGTCCATAAAAAGATGCCGTCCGCGATAAAAATTTCCCAGATCGCCGCTCCGAAGCAGCGAGTCTACGCGGTACTTTTCCGCGATCACCGTTCCTGTTAATTGTTCGACCATTAATATTTAGAACGTTTTCGGCTGATAAGAGTTGCAAGAAAACTATCGTAATGCTCTTCGCTCCCGTCGGAGCGTACTGTTTGTAGAAAAATAAATTATCAAGTTAAAGAAGCTGCATCGCAGCGGTCTGTTTAGGCCGCTCCTATGGAGCTGTAAATTGTTTTCGGTGAATATCCACTACAAACAGGANNGAACTAGGAAATCAGACTCATCATATATACTTTTAGCACACGACCAACGCCGACGAAAATGCGGACGAGGCTTATGTAAACCTCGTCCGCAGCGCAGTTTGAAAAGCCTGTGTTATTCGGCAACGACCGGTTTGATAACAACAAATACGATCAACAAAGCAAAAAGCACCAGCGATTCGATCAGAGCCAGCGCGATGATCATAAGCGTTTGTACAGTACCGGCGGCTCCCGGATTACGNNTCGGCGGCACGCGATCCAACAAGACCCTGTCCGATTCCAGCCAAACCGGCTGCCAGGCCGAAACCGACGCCCGCGCCGATCGCCTTTGCGGCGTTAACGGTAAATTTGTTATCGCCCGCCGCCGCTCCA